>CANQQK010000023.1 GCA_947626015.1 uncultured Bacilli bacterium
CCATTTTCACCCTTATACATCGGTACCAAGACTTGCATATCTTTTTCGGTTAAACCTTTAGCTAAGGAACGATGGATGATTTCCTTTAATGCTCCTTTAACTTGTGTCTTATCACATCTTAAGAAATTATAATCATCCTTCTTTTCTAAGATATCGCTATCGATTTCGCCCTTTTTAATCTCACTAGCAAGGATAGGAATAAAGGAATTATCGCTTTGGCGATAGATATTATTAAGACGAATATGTGGGAACATATCAGTAGCAATTAAATCCTTTAGGATATTACCAGGACCTACAGACGGTAATTGAAATTCATCACCAACAAGGACCAACTTGGTCTTTTTACTGATACCGCGTAATAAAGATGCCATAAGCTCCGTATCGATCATACTGGTCTCATCTACGATAATAAAGTCATGAGGGGCACGATTATACTCATTGACCCCAAATTCTTTGGTTTCATGATTCCATTTCAAATAACGATGAATCGTACTCGCACCAAAATTAGTAGTTTCACTCATCCTTTTACTTGCTCTACCTGTAGGTGCTAAAAGAGCAATATGCGCTACTAAATCCTCATCCCTTAGATTATGCATATATTGATAGATTCTAATAAGCCCATTAATGATAGTAGTCTTACCAGTACCTGGTCCACCCGTAATAATACATAATTGATTATTCATAGCTTCCCTAATAGCTCTTCTTTGTTCATCATTATATTTAATTCGATATTCCTCTTCGATAAGTTCAATATCATTATCAAAATTATTATCATTTTGACATCCAAAATTATAGATATCAACCAATTTATCAGCAATATATAATTCATCAATATAATAATTCATCAAATAATAGCGATTATCTTTAACCATTATTTCTCCCTGACATTTTAAAGTATCGATATATTCATCAAAACGATCATATAGATCGATAAAGAAGTAAGAATTCAAATAATTATAGATTTCTTCTTTATAAGAATAAGTATCTCCTTTTTCAAATGTTAAACGTTTCATCGATTCAATAATACAAGCCATAATACGCATATCATTGGTTTCTTCATAGATCTTAAAATAGATATCATCTAGCTTTTTAAAATCAATGAAATCCACTAAGGAATAAAGATTATTATTGATGATATTTTTAGCATTATTGCCATATAAACTTAAAATCTTCGTAATCTCTTTAACCGAAAACCCTAAACCCTTTAAATAGATAATGGTCTCATCCGAATTATAATAATTCATAATCGAATTATAGATCTTTTCCACCTTTGATGGTGTAAGACCACAACGCACTAGATTATTCTTATCCTCTTTAATCAATGCTATAGCATTATCACCCAAGACCTCAACAATCTTTTTAGCGGTAGCTTCTCCACATCCCTTAACAAATGAAGAAGTCAAAAAATCAATAATAGCATCCTTACCTTCTGGTTCTACTCTTTCATAACTACTTACTTGAAATTGATAACCATATCTTTCATTATAGATATATTTTCCATAAAACATATAAACATCTTCATTATTAAGTTCATGAAAATAACCCGTAAATGTTAAAGTCTTATTACGTAAATCACTTAGTTCTTCACTACTATCTTTAACGCGAAAAAGACCGATTCGATAACCGGTTTCACTTGCAAATATTGAACTCTTATATTTACCTTTGATGTATTCCACAAGTATCACCTTCTATAATTTTAACGCATACATTTGTTCTTGTAAATGTTTTTATTAAAAAAATAGTTAATTATTAGGTAAGATATTTGTTAAATCCATCGCATATTGCTTTTTATTCTTAGGATTAATATATACTGGTAGATTTTCAATATTCATATTTCTTAATTGTTCAGTTGGATCATTCCAAAGATTATCACTAAAGAACTCATATTCCTTATTCTCTTCGGAACAAAACCATTTACATACAATACGATATGGATGAACTCCATTCATCGTATATGCGGTATTTAAACGTACTTCAATAAATTTAGCATCAATACGCATACCATTTATTTTTAATTTAGCTAATAAAGCCTTCTTACCTCTAATATAATGATGAACTATAATACCCACCACTAAAGAGATGATACCTAAGAAAGGTACAACTAAGAAAATATAATCTAATCCCTTATTACCAATCTTATGAGGATCTTCCTTATCATAGTAAATTTCAATCTCTTGATTCTCACGATATGTTGAAGAATAACCATTTAACTTTTCTTCATAAGGTATGCCATCAACCTCATAACTAACATATACGTCATAATCTACATCATCACCACTACCATGTCTTACAATCTCACTTATGGTACCTGTCGTCATAACCTTATCATCATAATTAAAGACATTAGGTAATAATATACAACTAATGATAAGCATTATTAAACCTAATCCTATAAATAGATAAGATAAGATCTTTTCTTGAAATTTCATAAAGTCACTCCCTATCATCTAAATTATACCATACAAAAACTAAGATTAGTTATTAATCTTAGTTTTAATATTACTATTCGCCATTAACAGTTATTTCATTAACACTTTGAAGTAATACAGCTTTAGTATTAAAATCAATTACTGTAATTGTATAAGTATAAGTACCAGCTTCATAGAATTTGATCCTAAATTTACTCTTTACAGTTGTATTTAGTGGGAAGCCTTGACCAACAGGTCCATATGATTCTCCAGTTAGTGGAAGCCAGCTATTAGCACCTTCACCACCTGTTTCCCAATATTCAATATGGTATTTGCTAGGATCTACTATTGCTCCATTGGCATCAGTAATCGTTCCTTTGACTTCAACATATGTCGTTTCATCAAAACTTCCTAAATCGCTGAATCCAATTTCAAACTCTTGGAAGTCTTGACTTTCAGGTGTAGTAACAGTTGCAGTTCCAGGTATACCAGAATTTAGAGTTGGAGCTTTTTTAACAGTTATCGTTCGCGAATATTCATTTAAAACGATTTCTGTACCGAACTTAACAACCTTAACATAATAAACATAGGTACCAGCTTGTTTGAAAGTTACTCTAAATTGACTCTTAGCAGCTGGATCAATTGGGAAACCAGTTGTAGGTGAGCCAAAATATTTAACAGTTAATGGAAGCCATTCACCAGCATGTTCACCATTTGGTTCATAATATTCAATAGAATAATCATCATCAGTTGCATTAACTTCTTGATCTTCAACTACCTTTTTAACATCCCAAGTTGGTAAAACATAAGTACCAGCTAAATCTTCAGCATCTGCAAAGCTCATCTCATATTTAACACTACTTTCAAGATCAGTTACAATCTCATCTGGAAGTGTTGTAGATAATTCTGGCATCTTATCAACTTTAATATTTAAAGTATATTCACCTAAAACTTCTTCAGTTTCAAAATCTTTAATCGTAATTGTGTATTCATAATTACCAGGTGTTTTGAAGTTTACTTTAAAATTACTAGTAGCATCTTTAGTTAAAGGGAATCCTGTCTCTCTTGGACCAAAGAATTCAGTCTCTAAAGGTAGATATTCATTTGCATGTGGTCTAGCATTTTCTAAGTATTTAAGTTCATAATCAGTTCCTTGAACAGCAGGTTCACCATTCTTAGTAAGGCTCCACCATACAAGAACCATTCTTTGATTATAATCACCAACTTCACTAGTAGTTATTGTATAATCGATTTCTGTATCTGGATATACCTCTTCAGGTAATGTAGATGTAACTTCTGGAGCTACATACCACTTAGCATATAAAGTTATATCTTTAGTAATTGGCGTTTCAAAATCAAAAGGTTTAGTACAATCTTTATCTTCATACCAACCACCGAAGTTATAACCTTCACGTGAAGTAATTATTTCTTCAACAGTTTCATTCTCGTAAACAGTTACATTTTCAGTTTCATAACCTTTATCGAAAGTAACTGTATAAGGTATTGGTGTAACGGTTACATCAATACTATCCATTACTTTACCATCTTCAGCAACAACAGTAATAGTTGTTTTACCAACAGCCTTAGCAGTTAAAACACCACTCTTGTCGATTGTAGCAACTTTTTCATCACTAGATGTCCAAGTAACCTTTTTATTTGTAGCACTGCTTGGTGTAATATTAGCTTTTAAGGTAAGGGTTTTACCTCTTACAACACTAGTTTCACCAACAATCTTAATAGCTTTTACATGAATAATATCAACTTCAATTTCAATACTAGCACTAACCTTGCTTCCATCCTTAGCAGTAGCTGTAATCGTTACTTTACCAGGATTTAAAGCACTAACCTTACCACTAGCAGAAACCTTAGCAATACTTTCATCACTAGATGTCCAAATAACATCTTTATTAGTAGCATTCTCAGGTTCAACAGTAGCTTTTAATTGTTGTTCACCACCAATTACCATCTTCTTTGAACCTTCAATAGTTATTTTATTTACTGCTACTACTTCTACTTCTTCATCATCACTCTTAGTTACCGTAACTTCCAAAGTAGCGCTATACTTACCATCTTTAGTTTCGATGGTTATCGTAGCTTTTCCAGCTTTCTTAGCTTTTAAATTACCATTCTTATCAACACTAACAACACTGGATTTACTAGATGAAAATACAAGAGAATCTTCATCGATATCTTCACCTAATTCATAAGATAAAGTATAAGTATCTCCAACTTCTAGAGAAACCTCTTCTCTATCTAATTCTATACCTTCGATGATACGTTCCCATCTAGCTTCAAGAACCATGTCTTCACTAACTTTGGTATTCTCATCGAACTTTTTATCATTATAATACCAACCAATAAATTTATATCCTTCTTTTACTGGATCTTTTGGTAAATCTATAGTGCCATCTTCTTTTACTAAGATAGCTTCAATCTTATTACCACCATCGGTATCGAAAGTTATTTTATATTCTTTAACATTACAACATTTAACTAAAAGAATAATTGCTAGAACGATAACAATAACTGATACAGCAATGATAGTAATCTTTTTACTATTATTATCTTCGTTCATTATTTAACTAACCTCCCTGAACAAATAAATTAATAATATCAACCATAAACTCTTATCCTTACTTTATCCCTGACTCCTTTCATAATCCGACAAAACAAACCAAATAGTCTTGTCATATATATTGTATCTTATTTTTAAAGTAACTGACAAGATAAAATATTAATTATCGAAGAATTCTTTAAACATTTTAACCTCTTCGGCTAAGATTTCATCGTTTAAATCTCCACGTGATTCACTTTGCATACTAGCTATACCCGTAGTAGCTTTTTTGGCTTTTCCTTTTTCGATATAGATGAAATCAGGAGCAAAGATTCTTTTTTCACCAACATTATAGGTCTTACCTTCACTATCGGTTAAGCTATAATCTTCTAATACATTATCTAATAACTTTAAAAGATCATAATAGGTTTTAGTACCTTCACTCTTTAAAGTGACTTCATTTTTATCATTAAGTTCATAGGTATCACGAAGAATTTCCACATGATCATGATCCCAAATATCTACATAATAAACCTTATTAATACCTTCATCCAAAGCAACATTGATAAATTCTTCAATAACACTACGACACCAAGGACAATAAGCTGAACCAAAATAAACATAGAATGTCTCTTTATTTTCAATCATCTCTTTAATCTCATCAGCATCACTATAGATAAAAGGATTATCCTCACGAATCGTTATTGAACGATGTTTAAGGCCATTACTATTACTAACATCATTAAGACTTTCATATTCCTCTTTAAACTTTAAACCATCAGTTTCCTTTTTACTACAACCACTCATCGTAATTAAGATAACAAAGGTCACCATTATAATACTTATTTTTTTTAACATATATTTCACTCCTAATAGCATATTATAATAGATAATTCTATTAATCTATATATTAAAGGTTGAAAAAACTCAACTTTAGGTTGAGTTTATTATTTACAGTTATCTTCAAGACGTAATGGAATCGTATAAAGAAGAGTTTCATCACTATCCAATAATGTTGCTTTAATCTCTAAAGATAAAGCATTTTCTTTATACATCGTACAAGATTTAGAATAATGATCTACATTAAATTTAACCTCTTTTAAAAAGTCTTCTAATGTAATACTTCCATTATATTGATAATTATCAATCATCTTTTTAATACTGCCATTATTCTCATAGAAGGTACAATCAATACTTTTATATAAAGAAGTATCATCATCACCACAATAAGTTATATTGGATATATAAATCGATGTTCTTTCTTTATCATAAGCAATACTTCCAGATATTTCAAAATTATCACATGTCGTCTTTAAAGTTTTGAATTCAAATGAACCATTATCATTTTTTCTTAAAACCATAAGTAAGATAATAATAACAATTATTAAAATAGCTACTAATAAAACATTACGTATTAGATGTTTATGTTTTAAAGGATGTCCATCATTTAATAACTCATTAATATCTTTATTATAATCCTTACATATTTCCCTTAAGACACCAATATCAGGGATATTCTTAGCATTTTCCCACTTACTTACAGCTTGATAAGAAACCCCATATTTCTCACCAAACTTCTCTTGACTGAGATTGCTCTTATTTCTAACTTCTTTAATAAATTGGGCAATCTTATTTTGATTCATGGATTATCACCTACTTTTTTAAGGCTTCTTCAATATATTCGTATCCTTTTTTAATTCTTTCTTCAATCGTTGTCTTTTCTTTAAAAATCTTATCTAATTCTCTCATAATAAAGTGATTATTTTGATCCTTTAAAACATAGAATGATCCATAAGCTTCCTCTTTAACACGAATAATCTCATTGATCATTGGTGAATTTAAGATAGGATCAACAACCATTTCACTATATTGCCACGTAATACTAGGAGATTCATAAAGACTTGCTTTGCTCTTTGGATATAATTCTTTCCATTTAATAAACCATAAGAAATGACATGTCTCATGAGCACATGTTTCTAAAATCTTCTTGTTATCAACACCGATAGATATCGAAAAACTCATTGAACTTAAATAACGTGGAAAAATTGGTATAACTCCTACTGTAGCATGAATATATTCAACATCTTTAGGAAATTCAACATTAAGATATTCACATAAAGCATTCATATAATCATCATTAAAATCATTCCATACTTTATTATAACGTTCAACATCACGAGTAATATTCTTCTCATTTTTCTTATATGCTTCGGTTACGACATCTTCAACAATTTTCTCTTTTTTCTTCTTTGATAGATTAGGATCAATATTAGCAAGCTCTGGGAACATATCCAATGTATAACTATGAACACTCAATAATCCATCTTCTTCAAAATAGGCAAACTTAACCAAATCAATATTATCCTCTAAAGTCATTGGTTCAAATAAAATCTTTGGTACCTTCACAACAACACCCTCTTATCATTAATAATTATCTATAGATTAATTATATCATTAATTTAGCGAATTCTAACGAAAAATATATCTTTATTAAAAAAAATTGTAGAACAATTAGTTCTACAATTAAAATATACTATGATTCTTTTTGTAATATCTTTACTTCTTCTGGTGATATATTAAAAATTTCAGCCATTTCTTCAATTGACTTCCCACGTGAAATATTATATTTAATAATCTTTTTTTGAATTTTTCTCTCAGCTTTCCTTTCAGCTCTTTTTTTGCCGGCTTCATATCCATCTTTGAATAAAAGTTCTTCTCGTTCCCTCTTACGGAATTCTTCTAAATCATAATATAAATCACTAATATCAATTAATTGATCTAAATCATTTTTTTCCATATATTTACTCCATTAATTAGTATTATTAAGATTCTTCGTCTTCTTCAAGTAATTGTTTTACTTCATCAGGTGATATCAAAAGATATTTAGCAATATCTTCAAATGAGAATCCCGCTTCAGTCATTACTTTCATAGAAGCTTTTATTTGTTCATTCTTGCCATCTTTCTTGCCATCTTTGTATAAAAGTTCATTTCTTTCCCTTTTACGGAATTCGTCTAGATCATAATATAAGTCGCCGTCTGCGGTCAAATTATATAATTCATCATTTACCTTTTCCATCATTTCATCACCTTTATATACATCTTTTCTTTCATCGTCATCATCACATACGAAGATATATAGAAGTTTCTCTAAACTTAAATTATCTAACTTCTTAACTTGATTATAAGATAAATTTCTTAAATATTCCATATTAATATCATAGATTTCAAAGAATTCACTTCTAATCATATTTGTCTTTTCTTCACGGACATTGCTTTTATAGATAAATTCTCCTTGATGGAAGTAATCAAAATTATTAATATTGATTTGACGGATCTTTTTATAGCGATCAGCTTCACCGGGATGAACTTGAGATAAAAACAAGTTACATATATAACGCATATTTTTATTCATAGATGTTTGTGAAGAATAATAATTGATTTCGATGTTGACGATGTCATTATCAAGATTATATAAATTATCAACAATACTATTTTTTGTATTAATGTTATCGTTTACTCTTACTGATCTTAAAGTTAAATTATTAAATACTTCATCATAAGGCATTCCGATAACGGCACTGATGATGGATGAAATATAATCTTTAAATCGTTCATCACTTAAGATAGAGTTTACTATTTCATCCTTAAGAAAGTATTGTTTGCGCATAGCTTCCCTCCTTTCATAATACATGTACAGGGAAAAATAGCAAATTACTTCTTAAAAATGAAAAAAACACTAAAATTTTAGTGTTTTATTTCGTAAAAGGATTTATTGTTTGTTGTTTTGTAGAATCATATACCTCTTTCGTAAAGTCATTTGAACCTTGTTTAATAGCATAATACAAGTCTTTACGAACAGCAGAACTCTTATCAAAATTCTTGACTTTGCTATTATTAACGTAAGTATTACGTTTATTGATAGCATCCTCAGTGCCATCTGGATAAAGTTCTAGAGCCTTATCTTTAGCTTCCTTAACCTTCTTAGCATCCTCTCTTAAAGCATTTAAGAACTTCGTATAATATTCATTTACATTGATGTATTGAATGTTTGCAAGATTCTTTTCAACATTATCAAAACGCATCTTACGATAACTTTCAAAAGTGATATTATTATCTTTTGTTATCGTTCTTAAAGCCATAAGGTCGGTCTTATAGTTAACAGTTGAGAAAGTTTGTACACCATTCTTATCATAAGCATAACTCTTACCATCACTAGCAACGTTTGGTAAAGTCTTTTGTTCTGAATGGATATTACTATAGTATTCTACATAACCATTATTATATCCAGCATAACCTAACATCTCATAAGCCCACCACTTAATACTATATGAATCAGGTCGACCATAATCATTATGTGGTTGATACCAACGAACCTTTAAGATGTTTTCACCACCATAACGATTAGTCGTTAAGGTTGAGGCAATAACACCTGGATACATTAGAAGACGATTCTTATATAAGTCTTCTAAACTATGAAGATTCATAGATTTAATATCATCAACACTAACCTCAGAATAGAATGTATGTTGACGTCTCAAGTATTCATGTCCTTCTAGAGTATTTGTTGCTTCTCTTGGATATGAAGCTTGAACAGCAAGCATGGCTTGTTCTTCAGGTGTTAGATTTAAGAAGGCTTGTCCTTCAAGATAATCCATAATATATACGGTATCGAATAACTTCTTATAGAAGTCTTCAATCTTAGCTTTACTATTGATACGACTTGGATCAAGGTTAGCAGCTATACGTTTATCTTTATCAAAATGGAATGATAGATTCATGACGATGTCAGCTTCACCAAATGATTGCGTTAAGTTACCATCGGCATAGTCTTCACCACCAGCATCGAATCTTCGACCATTATCCTTTAAGAATAGTCTAGCATCCATATTATGCGCTGTTTCATGAGACCAAGTACTGTAAGTCCAATCACCATCTAAACAGCCCTCAGCACGCCAAATAATGTATGCTCCATTAGCTGTTGCGGCATTACCATCTGGATATGCCCATTGACCAATAACTTCATTGAAGTTCTTATGGAATGGTTCTTCCGTTGAATATGGACTTTGGAAAGTCAAGACCCCATTTTCATAAGCAAAACGTTTATCGATTTGAATCGTATGAATATTATTAAATATCGTAACATCATCAATAATAGCAGCTGCGGTATCATAATAATCTTTCATTCTTGTGGTATACGTTTTAACACGAGTTTCAAAACCTTTTTGTTCTTCTGCATTATATGGATCATTCATATAAGTTCTTTGAGCACCAATAACGAATTGTCCAGCCATCGAAATGATATAAGCACTTTTCTCTGGTAAGGTAATGATTGGTAAACAATAGTTATACCAAGTAACACCAGTATTCTTATCCTTTGTCTTAATGTGATCCCATAAACGATATTGAATATCAGGGTATCCATCAACATTTAGTTCAACTAAATATCCTTTAAATTGATGTGCATACCAATCAGCTACATCTTCATCTCCGAATAATTTTACTAAGTATTCTAGGAATGCTGGGATATTATCATAATAAGTATATTTACTTAAAGTATCCTTATAAGCATCACTAGTACGATTTAAATCAAAATTCTTAGCATCCTTAAGATAAGCATCAACAACACCTTTCATATCCATTTCTTCAGCAAATCCATCAGCACCAAATAACATAAAGTCATATAACTTCATACCATTGATATCCACATCATAGAATCTTCTAAAGTAATTATAAACATATAAGGTTCTTATTAGATTCTTATCATTCTTTAATTCTCTTTCTAGGTAATCACTAATAGTTTCATTATTAAAGGTTATAGCATAATCACTATTAGCAATATATTTTAAAACAAATTCTTTTAATTCATGTTTTGTAACATCATTATAGAAATCTTTATAGATACGTGAATCATCACCTTTAGTTAAGGTATCTAAGTTATCTTCATATGTTAAACCATTTAGATAATTAGTTAGATTATTGATTAATTGCGAATCACTATCAATAACATAATGATCAAATGTATAATCAATCTTTAAACTAGATATACGGTAACTTGCTACCATATCATATATCTTATCGAATATGACATCATAAGTAACAACTTTATTATCAGCAAATACCAATTTAATCTTACTAATCTTTTTAACATCATTACTTGTTAAGTAAGTAACGATATTACCCTTCTTATCAAGAGGTATAACATGTTGAACATAATTAGTTGCAAGTTCATTATCCATAGAAATACTCTTACCAGTTTCTACAATCTTCTTACTATCATAGAATGGCATTAACTTCATTAGGTTAGCATATAGAAGTTCTTTTTCTTCTTCATAACCATCTAAGTCTTCACTTAAGTCTAAGAATGAAGCCTTTTCACTTACGAATGTTGGATAGTTATTATATGTTACATCCTTAAGATTCCATATATCTTCACTAAACTTAGCATTCTTAAATGTTTGGGTAGATATATCTCCCTTAGCTACATGAGTAATACCATCAGTATTACTTTCACTACCATCACTTACAAGACGATAGTTATTTTCAACAGTAGTTCCTCTACCAGCAAAACCAGATTGAGCACCAGTAACCATAATAACATTGTTTTTATAAGTGTTATTACCACCAGTAGAACAAGCAAGCTCACAAATTACACTACCATTTGGACTACCAGTAAAGCTTAAACGTGACATACTATTGCTTATTTCAGAGTTAACGCTATTACCTACGATTGAACCTGAATAATTCCAAGTACCAGATATCGTTCCAACAACATAACTATTCTTAATAGTTGCATTATTTAAGTTACCTACTAGACCACCAATTTGTTGTTTAGCCCATTGGGTACTTAATTTAAGATTAGATATCTTAACCTCTTCGATGGTTCCCCCGTTGACTTCACCAATTAATCCACCAGTCTTAGTATCGCCATTAGTTTTTTCAAGGTTTTTGATTAAAACCTTTTTAATCGTTACTTCACTAGCAGTATTAGCAATTAAACCACGAGATGCACTATCCTTAAGAGTAGCATTATTGATATGTAAGTTTTCAATAGTCGCTCCATTTAAGGTTTTAAATAATGGTTTACTTAGATTTCTAAGAGTATGATTATTACCATCAATAGTTCCACGGAATTCAGAAGTAAAGTAAGTATCCGTATCAACATTGAAATCCGTAAAGTCATAATCACGAGTTAAAGTAATATGCGCATCAGGATCACTATTGATCTTTTCGATTAATCCTTCAAGACTTAATGGTCTTACTTCATTATTGGCCATACCTTCATTATCAATTGTACCAAATTCAATTCTTAAGTCTTGTCTTTCTTTAGTTGAATCTTTAACAACATATTCATAATCAAGAATTAGAATTAATTTACCATCTTCTTCTAAAGCTTTCTTAATCTTAGCATGAACAGTTGGTAAACTCTTCATCATAATCTTAACGAAATATGCATCTGGATTCTTTTCAATATCACTAACTGATACTCTATCGATTACTTTAATAGCTTCATCACTATTCTTATATAGAGTAACATCCATAATATCTTTGATCTCAATATAATTCTTATCTAGAGATATAACTTCATCTAATAATAATTCCTTTTCATGATAATTTTCATTACCATAACTTTCATCTAAGTCATATTTAGCATAAGCTTTAATATAATAACGAATATTACCATTTAATGGTATTTTTATTTCTTTATTATATTCATAGCTATATAACTCTTTATTATCTTCATCAAAGACTTTAATCGTTACATCACTATCTTTCTTTAATGAATGATCATTATCTTTAAGTAAGATACTTAGTTTAATATTATCTTCTTCTAATTCATAACGATAATCATAAACGGATACTTTATCCTTTAAGACTTCTACCTTAATACCTTCGTCATCTAAGTTTATCTTCTTACCATTATCTAAGATAATACCACTAATCTTAATATCTTTAATACCAGAGGTTTTAAAGCCATCTAAGATACTTGTATAAATACCATCTTCATAATTAACATAATATTCTTCATCATTATAGATGAATCTATCAATCTTAGCATCGATATCACTATCTAATGCAAATTTAATATCGATTACTTCATCCTTATCAAAGTACTTCTTATTATTAAGAACACTTAAATCCTTAATCTTGATATCATTATATTCTTCTTCACTCATCAAAGTATAAGATGTCTTATAAAGTTCTTGATCTTTATAATAGTTCTTATTTTCATCTTCATGAATTTCATTAGTATCAAGATCATAATCACCTTTAAATACTAAATCTAACTTTTGATTTTTAGGAACATTTTCAAATGTTACTTCATTGGTTCCTTCAGTAATATCATAAGATTCATCACCTAAAGATACCTTACCACCATCGAATCCACCTTTATCACTTTGAACTCTAAATCTAAACGTTACTTTACCTGCATCATAATCTTCACTAACAATCTCTAAGTCTTCAATCGTTGGTTTATCCTTTAAGACATCAATCTTGATGATTACAGGGTTAACAGCAACATAGGTTTGTGATACCCCTTGATATGATTCAAATGCTAACTTAACACGACTGATATGTAACTCTTGTAATCCAGATTCACTAGGTACCGTAAAACTAATCGTTGAAGTTACTTCATTATTCTTGTCAACCGTATTAGATCCACTATCAAAGTTAACACCATTAATCGTTAAACCTGCGACACGATTATATTTACTAACAATCTCTTCTGATAATTTAACCTTAGCTCTTACTTGATACTTAATTTGATTCTTATATGGATATGGTGTAACGGTAAATGTTGGCCAATAGATACTACTATTATCTAAGACACCAGAATCAACACTAATGATGTTTACATCATTTTGCGTTGTAATACCAGCATTATTAAGTGCTACATCCGTATAATTATGACGGTCAGTACCTAAGTTATAATCAGCTACAAAACGAACTTCATAACCACCAGAGATATTACCTTTATAAGATAATGTAACCTTATCCGTATTCTTAACATCATCATAGACATCGATTAATTTACTATTAGCATCATATAGATGAACACTTAAATCACCTAAAGTACTATCTTTATCTATAACTTTATAAGTTACAGCAATCTCTTGATTCTCTTTATTAACATCTAATTTAATATCTTCGACTTGAGGAGCATTCTTTAATACCGTATAACTTAAGGTATTAGTTTCATAATCCTTACCTCTTTCAAAAACTTTATAATTACTTATTTCAACCTTATCGATATTAATATGATATTTACCAAATTCATCAGTATCTAAAGATGATAACTCTACTAAATATTCATCTTTATCATATTTAGGACTGACATTATAACGAACACCATCAATTTCAATATATTCAACCTTATAATCTTTAATATTAGAACTCTTAAATTCAATAACTGGTTTACTACCCTTTTCAATAGCATCTGTAATTCTTAAATCAGTAATATTAAATTCATAATTAGCACTAATTGATAAAACATGACTATAGATGGTTTTATCTTCATAATAATTATCTTTATTATTAACATCATTATCTAGATCATAACTAGCATTAATAATAACCGTATATTCAGTTTCTTTAGCAAAATTATAAGTTATCTTATTATCAAGTTTTAATTCTTCAGTTAAAACCGTATCATTCTTCTTATCAAGAATTTCAATGGTACCTTTAACAAATGAAGAATCAGGATCTTCTAATTTAAATGTTAAAGTATCATTCTTTTCATCAAAATCAAAGGAATCAACATATGGTTCTAACTTTAAGATTTCTTTTTCAATCTTTAATGATGTATCAATCTCACGATAATTAACTAGTTTTACTTTCGTTATTTCAAAAGTATGATTACCTGGTGTATTCGGAGTATCAAGTTCAACAGTATAATGATCTCCATGATCTAAGACTTCATAATACTTACCATCGATATATACTTCTTTAATACGTTCATTAGGATTAACAGAAGCATTAAAATCTAAAGTAATCTTACCTCGATTAGCATAGTTTTCTTTTTCATTACTACTTAAGGTAACCTTATATTTGGTCTTTTCCGTAGTATCAGCGGCACTACCACCAGCATCATCGATATCAACCTTACCATCATTATTAACGTCATAATCAGGGTTTCCTGGTTTATTTGGTTTATCTTGATTACTTGGCTTTTCCGTTGTAGCTTTGGTAGTTGTCGTCTTCTTCATACTAGGTTTTTTCGTTACACTAGGGGTTTCCTTATCTTCATTCTTTTTACTACCCTCAAAGTCAATCAAATACTTAATGATTTCCTTAGCATCATCATAATCCTTAGTACCATCATTATTAACATCCATTCTTTGATTATTAAATACTAACAAAGATGTAAGCATGATAGCAAATACAACAAATGCACCCGTAAAACCAATGATAATCTTTTTATCTTGTTTCTTATAGATAAAATATATTAAACATATTAGAACACTAATCGTACCAATAGCTGATATTAAAACTAATACTCTATTAGATGATACTTTAATCTCGTCTTCCTTAGTATCACTATATTTAATATCTTCATTACTTGGTATGACCTCACCATCCTTGGCATCACGCGTAACAAGGACTTCCACTTCAGTCATGTCATATTCTGTCTTATTATTACCATCAGAAGATGAAATATTCGTAAGCGCAATCGTTGAATTACCAACATGAGCATTCTTTTTAACTCTTAATTTAATACTAAATAACTTACTAGATATCTCACCGGTTTTATTAATTAAACCAAACTTACTATTATCAGGATTATAAAGAATATCTACAACATCCTTTTCCCCAATAAAATTAGAAGTTTCAATCTCTTCAAAGACATTACGATCATAATTTAAAGTAGCAGTCATTGCATATAACTTTAAATCATCCGGCATAATAGCTTCAACCGTTATTTCATCGCCAGCTTGTAAGTCTTTCTTATCAACATTTAAAGTAACTACCTCACTAGCAAATACTTGTAAAGGTAGAAAAATAGATAAAATAAATAATAATAAATACCTTCTCCACTTCATAAAACACAACCTCACTTTTATTTGGAGATATATTACCATATTTATATGCATTTTGCAAATGAAATGACACATGTTAATTTAAATTTGAAGTGCAACAAACTTGCATTGAAAAAGACATATGAATAATCTATAATATCTATTCGCAA
>CANQQK010000024.1 GCA_947626015.1 uncultured Bacilli bacterium
GTATGATGAGGGAAGATATTATCAACTCCACCACCATGGATATCTAAGTGCTCCCCTAAATATTTGATGGAAATACCGGAACATTCGATATGCCATCCCGGATATCCCTTACCAAATGGGGAATCCCATAATAATTCATGATTTTCAAATTTCGAAGTTGTAAACCATAGAGCAAAGTCAGCTTGATTACGTTTCTTATCATCAAACTCTACGCCTTCACGAGCTCCAACGACCATCTTATCCTCTTGATGATTGGTCAAGCAATAATAATCCTTAACCTTAGATATATCGAAGTAGACATTACCACCACTGATATAAGCAATATCCTTTTTAAGTAAATCTTCGATCATTTTGATATACATTTCAATATTAGCGGTTGCGGGACTTACGATCTCTGGTCGAAGGCAGTGGATTGCATCGAAATCAACAAAGAAAGCATCGGTATAGAATTTAGCAATTTCCATGGCACTCTTATGCTCTCTTTTCTTAGCTACCTCCATCTTATCTTCTCCGGAATCGGAATCACTCGTAAGATGACCAACATCCGTAATATTCATTGCTCTGGTAACATTAAAACCTAAGTATCTTAAGGTTCGATCTAGGATATCATGCCCAATATAATTACGCATATTACCAATATGGGCATAGTGATAAACCGTAGGTCCACAAGTATATAATTTTACTTGTCCCTCTTCATTAGGAATAAAATCTTCCACTTTTCTTGTTAAAGTATTATATATTTTCATAAATGTCCTTCCTTTTCTATATAATATATTCCACTAAAAGTGGCGAAGACATCGAAAAAAGTTATATTTCATAACGATCACTTTCCCTGTAAAAGTATTATAACTTAATACCTTTTTATAATCAATATCATTAAAAATAGATTACTTAAAAGTAATCTATCGACATAATTCATTAGAATCACGATATTCTTGAAGAGTTACTTCATTGATCTTAAAAGGATCACCAAACTCATTATTACCTTTATAAGACAAGGTATAATTGGCCATGACGATAAAGTTATTATCGATTCTCTTATCTTGAAGAGTCATGACATCACATAGATCAATTCCTTCAGTGGAACCAGCATTATCATCTAAGATAATAGTGGTATCACGAACACGGGATGCAATCATGATTAAGTTATTACTACTAAAGATATAACCACTTGGATCTTCAAGAAGAAGCATTCCCTCAGCATTATTGATATTTCTTACCTCTTTAATTGTATTACCATTCTTATCATAGATAACGACACGATTACTACGTATTTCCCCATCAGCAAGGATTAAAACGATAAAGTCATCAACACGACCTAGGGTTGGATAGATCTTTTTAGTCGTTGTTACTTTAACACCATTGATGGTTAAATCAATACCATTTCCGGTATCCGTAGTTACGATATTAAAACTTTCATCAACGACATAATTACCAGTTGTCGTAATCATATTACCATTATTTAAAGTTGAGGTTTTAAATGGGGTTACAACGGTAACTCCAGTAGGTGGTACGGTTGTAATATCATTATATTCGATCTTATTCTTACTAGCTTCGATACGTGGTAAGATGACATAGAAGATAAAGGCACATAACCCTGCTAAAATGATTAGAAGGATCGTAATGAAAACCATTGTTGAAGGATCATGTTCTTTCGTAACATTCTTTTGTTTTTTAACATTAGCACCTCTAACGGATTGATTTTGAGCAGCTTGGGCTAAGGATGATGTTGGCATAGCTGTATTTACAGTATTTACTGGATTTACTTGATTAACATTCATTCCTTGATTATTAAGGTTATTATTAGGTGTAACTTGGATTGGTGCTGCTACTCTATTGATTTGTTTAGGGGGAGCAACATTCCTATTTTTTAGGTTACCATTAGGTCCATCATTCATGAATTACACCTCTCTATTCTAAAGAGATTATAACATAATTTGCTAATAATTGTATATATAATTGTCGTATACTTTGTTAACTTCTTGAAAAGTAATCTTATCGTTTAGAAGAGGTAATATTTCCTTATATTTATTGATACCTTCTAAACATTTTTTATCGATTTTATTGAAGTTGATAACCAGATCATCTTCTTTGCTATTTTTAAGATATCCAATCTCTTTTTCTTTAATATCGGTACTCATAATGATAATGGTATTATTAAAATTGATTAGATCACCATTACTACTACGAAGATAACCATTTTTTATGATGGAAGAGATAATATTCTTAAGGTTTTGATTAGCAAGATGATAGTTATCTAAATATAAGATGGTATAGGGATGATATTTAATCTTATCGATGATTTTATCATCTTCATAACCTACATATCCAGGGTCAGCACCTAAGAAACGATGAACACTGGTATCAAGGGTAAACTCCTTCATATCCAAATCCAAGAGTTGATATTTTAGAGTTGAAGCTATTAAGGATGCCGTATAGTGTTTACCTACTCCGGCTATGCCATTAAAGGTCATTGCAATTAATTTATCGCCCTTCATCTTACTTTTAAGGATGGTTTTTAATTTGGTTAGATCTTGACCAATAACATGTTCATCTAAAGTAAGACATAGATTATTATAGGTTTCTTCATCCATAAGGTGAATATGACAGATTCTTTCAATAACTTCCTTGATGTCCTTTAAAGTAATCTCCTCTTCTTTAAGATGGATTCTTTTTTGTACCTCTAAGGCCTTTTTATAATCCTTCTTCTTAAGGAATTCATGACAGATAAATTCTTCCTTCATAAGATTATGACGCATACTGACATGGGAACATACATGATCTAAAACATCTAAGGATTTATCGGGATTATGATTATTCGTTATATAACGGTTAGCATAGTTGATAATATCTTCGATATTTTCATCATTAATATGAAGATGATGATGAGCTTCATAGATATTCTTAACACCAAGTAAGATATCTTTGGTCTCAGCAATACTTGGTTCTTCGATCATCACACACATGAAACGACGTGATAAAGCTTTATCACGAGCAATGGAATGTTCATATTCACTGATGGTCGTTGCCCCAATAATCTTGATCTCATCGGAAGCTAAGTATGGTTTTAAGATATTAGCTGCATCGACACTTGATTCCCCACCACCACTTTTAATAATGGTATGAATCTCATCGATAAAGAGAATTACGTTTTTACGATGTTTGATCTCTTTAATAATATTATTGATCTTCGTTTCAAATTCGCCACGATATTTGGTATTGGAAAGAAGGGATGCCATATCGATACTCACGATTTGGTAATCCTTTAAACCATTAGGTACCAATCCCTTTTTAATCCTTCTTGCAAGTTCATAAACGATAGCACTCTTACCAACACCAGCTTCCCCAATGAGTAAAGGATTATTCTTAATTCGACGAAGCAAGATCTCTTCCACCTCTTCGATTTCTTTTTCACGCCCAATCAATGGTTGATAATCGATATCATTTAAATTGGTACCATAAGAAGATAAAATCTTATTCGAAGACTTATTGATTTCATTATCAATAGCATCGATATCGATACCCATTAACATCAATACTCGTAATGCAATACCATCATCATTGCTTAAAAGGGAGGACATCAATGCCATACTTGTAGAAGTATTATTAAATTTAGCATCCTCTAAAACCATTCTAAGTAGTGGTGTATATAAGATAACTTCACTTCTTTTATGAGAAGAACCAACAATATTGATAAGTTCTTGACGAAATCTTTGATACGTTAGATTATAATTATTACATAATTTTTTAATATCATCTATTTGGAGTAAGCTTAAAAGTAAATGTTCCGTACCAACATAGGGATGTTTTAGTTCGAGCATTTCTCTTTCAGCTTGTTTTAAAATCCTTGCTACTTCATCACTATAATTATTCATAAAAAAATCCTCCTACTAAATATATGAGGACTTTTTCTAAATATTATACATATTCCTTATTAAGTTTTAAACGATCTGCTAAGGTTGCTAAGAATTCGGAATTGGTTGGTTTAGCACGATCATAATCGACCGAATTACCAAAGATCTCCTCCATCAGATTATAATCTCCACGCATCCATGAAACCTCGATGGCATGGCGAATAGCTCTTTCAACCCTGGAAGATGTCGTTTGATATTTGGAAGCAATCGTCGGATATAATTCCTTCGTGATTGCTCCGATGAGATGGGAATCGTTATACATCATTTCGATCCCTTCTCGGATGTATGTGTACCCTTTAATGTGCGAGGGTATACCTAAAGAGTGTAATAGATTCGTGATTTCAATCTTTAAATCATTATTCTTATTCTCTTTAGGTTGATTAGATACTCTTTTAATGGCATCTTCTAGAGAAGATAAACTAAAAGGTTTTTTGAAAAGATATTCGGGTTTATATACCTCCATTGAAGCGATCATATCACCCGAAATATATTCACTGGTAACGATTACTTTACGTTTAATATTTAGCTCTTTCATCTTAGCTAAAATGGTTATACCATCAACACCACTCAAGAGGTAATTGACGATTAACCAATCATAATCATCGTTTAAATGGTTCAGAGCTTCTTCCCCACTTGCAAAAGTTTTTACTACCGAAATACTACTGGAACTACTAAAATACTGCTTTACTGCATCCATGTGGTTTAAATCATTGTCCACCAACATAATACGTATTGCCATATTATCTCCTTTAATTTAATTATATTTCGAACTGCTAAGTACATTATAGTATAATGTTTTACAAATTAAAAGACAATATTTTGTCGAATATTATCTTTTTTTGTAAACTAAACATTTATTAGACACTATCGATTAAAAAGAATATTTAAAGCCATTTGTAATTGATCATCATTAACATCTTCGGGAGCATTTAGATATTTCTCTGTAAGATGGGCGGTGATATCGGGCGTAATACCGATCGTATCGATGGAATCTCCTAGAGGCGTAAACCATTTAGCAGTTGTAAACTTGATCATCGTATCATCACTAAGCGTGGATAACTCTTGAACACGTCCCTTACCATAGCTTTGATGACCAACGATTAAAGCCCCATAGCTATCATGTAAGGCGGAAGCTAAAAGCTCACTAGCCGATGCCGTATTCTCATCGATTAGAATAACGATATCCATCTTTCGATGTTCATCAGTCGTATCATAAACGTATTCACGTTTATCCTTCTTTTCCAAAGAATAGATGACATCGCCTTCTCTTAAGAACATATTAGCAATATCGGTAGCAGCATTTAAATAACCTCCTGAATTGCTTCTTAGATCTAATATTAAAGAAGTTATACCATCACTCTCCAATTGTTCAAGGGACTTCTTGACTTGATTAAAGGCATCATTAGAGAATGCTGATAGATAGATATATCCCACTTTCATACCCTCTTCTTCGAAGGTTTTGCTGACAGTTACAGGATTATTCATTAAGACCTTTTGCATACGGAAGATATGTTCCTTACCATTTCTTAAAACGGTCATCTCGACTTCATTGCTATCTTCAATAATCGCTAGTAAATCCGTAACCTCGGTTTCTTCATCGATTACCTTACCATTGACTTCGATAATCTCATCATTACTCTTAAGTCCCGCTTTTAAAGCTGGGGTATTATCATATACAAAACGCACGATGATATGCCCATCACTACGTTTTAAGACCCCAATACCAATACCTTCATAATTACCTGATAAACGACTTTGAAGGTCATCCGTATCATTACTATCCATATAAACCGAATATTTCTCATTTAGGAAGGTTAGCATGCCTTCAATCGCAGCATCAGCTACTTCATTAGAATCAATGCTTTGATAATAGGAGTTCTTAATCTTATCATAGGTATCTAAAATATCATCTCTTGCGGGATCCTTACCAAAGCTTTGATTACATCCATTATAGATTATAATACCTGTTAAGAAACAACATATAATTGTAAAACTTATCGTTATAAATACCAATTCTCCGAAAGTAAAAAGTGATTTATTACTATCTTTGATGTTAAATATCTTTCTAATGTCTTTCATATCATCACCTTATGATAATTATAACATGCTTTCTTTTCTTATTAAAAGAAAATCATAAAAAAAGACGAATTAATCTTCGTCTTCTTCAACCTTTAATTTTGCTAAGATATCTTTAGGTTCAGTTATATAAGAAGTTACTTTACCCTTTTTAATAACCATTAATGTTGATCTTGTAACCATAACTTCACTAGCTTTAGTAGGTTTGGTATTCTCTTTACCATCTTGATCATAATAATTTTTATTCATCTTATTACCAAGATCAACGGTATATAAAGGTACATCTTCACTAGTATAAGCATTTACTGATGAAGTATAAAGAACGGCTTCTTTATCATCCTTACTATCATATAAGAGTACCATATATTCTTTATCATCGATATCAAAGATATTAGCTGCTAAGATCTTACTAGGATCATACTTAGCTTCTGTCGTTGTTGTCGTTGTTTCATCTTGGAATAAATCCTTAGATACATATTTACCATTTAAGAAATAAAGTAATGCTAAAAGCGCAATAATAATTACAAGAACAACAACAAAGCTTAATGCACGACGATAATCATCATTGATTGCTTGTCTTCTTTTAATCTCTTGCATTTTATAATTTTTATCTAATTTTCTTGTCTTTCTCATTAAAACCACCTACTCATTATTATAACATATATTGCAAAAAAAAACTAAAAAATGGTTTATGCTGCCACTTTTAGTTTATTATCATCGATTGGTTCAAATAATTCATCATTGGAAGTTAGTTCTGTTAATTCTTTACGCATCTCTTCCATAGCTTTTTCATTTTCTCTAATCTCTTCGTGGAGCTGTTCATTACGCGCCTCAAATGCTGTCAATAAAGTATTAATATAAGTAATTTTGTTTTTCATAACTACACCTCTTCACGAGTTATTATTATATATCAACTATTTTGTAGATGCAACTAAAGTTGATGCATTTGTGATACTTTCTGCAATCGTCATCATTTCTTTACTATCCAAGGTATTGCTCGTTAGATAATAATCGATACCATTATTAGTCCAGTAGATTGAATTATTGCTTAGAGCCCCTATCGTACTACCAAGCATAATAGGTTCCCCACTAACAGGGATGACTTCCATTTCGGGATTAACGACACTGACCTCTTCAACAAGAATAAAAGGATCACTACCCGCAAATGTTAAGATTACGCGATTACCATTATCGGTATTGACGGTATCCTTGCTTGATAAAAAGGTATCGGTAGGAACATATAATGGATAGATAATCTCATCTAAGACATTAGAGGTTGTCTTACTTTCACATTGGTTCTTACATTCCTCTTTATCACCACATTCCTTAATACAATCCTCTTCCTTAACATCTTCATTCGATAGATTATATTGATCAGTATTAAAGTAATCACTAGCAAACTTCGGAGCATCATTGATCTTATTGAATTTAACCTCCATGAATACTTTACCATCTTTATCTTTAACTTCAACCAACTCTACATTATAATCCTTATCCGTTGTAATCGTTTCATTATCTAATTTAGCATTATTCGGATAATTTACTTTAGCATTGATAAGATAATGATCATCTTCCTTAGTTATTGTAGCATTAGCATCATTATTGATGTCATTGATCAATGATTCAATAAGATAAGCTTGGGATGAATTAGAAGGCCATTCACTCATAAATTTAAAACTTTTATTTAAATTAGGTGTTATTACAAAAACGCCATCATCATTCTTTAAGATGATTTGTTCATTATTGCTTACGGTATTTAAAAGCGAAACCTTATAATATTTATTATCTTTAACCCCTACTTCTAGATCATAAGTAAATTCATCTTCATTAGATATAATCTTCATCGTACCCTTTAATTCATATGAGCTTATTTTACTATTATAATCTTTGAAATTCTTTAGATAATCATCACTATTCTTACCACAACCTGTTAATAGTAAGATACATAATAATAAGCACAAAACTTTTTTCAAATTACCATCTCCTAATAAAGATTATGTATAAAAAGACATTTAATTCATGAAAAAAGAGGATTATCTTATCCTCTAAAAATATCTCTTAATTTTTCTTTGATTTGTTCTTTACTAAATGGTTTTGCTAAATAGGATACAAAGCCTTCGGATAAGTATTTCTCTTCAGAATCCGATAAGGCATCGGCAGTTAGAGCAATAACAGGAATATTAAAGTTATCTATTTTTCTTAGGTTATCTAAGGTTGTTGAACCATCCATTTCAGGCATCATGATGTCCATGAGAATTAGATCATATTCATCACCATTCTTAACCTTTTCTAAGCATTCCTTGCCACTCATAGCGGTATCGATAATAACATCCATGCCACTTAATGCTTTAATGGCAACCTTGATATTAAGACGATTATCATCAACAATAAGGATTTTCTTACCATTGATTCTTTTTAAGATTAAACCTTCATCTTTATCGATTGGTAAAGTGATGGTTGGTTCTTTAGAAATCTTTTGAGGGATTTGGGCGACGAATAAGGAACCCTTACCAAAGGTACTTTGAACATTGATCTTACCACCCATCATATCGATAAGATGCTTAGTTATCGCTAAACCCAACCCGGTACCTTCAGTCGTCGTATTGCGTTCGATATCAAGTCTTTCAAACTTATCGAATAGACGCGTTATATTTTCCGCTTTAATGCCCCGGCCAGTATCACGCACACAGATGATCAACATACATGTATCATCCTTATTGATACATTTAACACTGAATTCGACTTCACCACGATCGGTATATTTAATGGCATTCGATAAAAGATTGCTAACGATCTCTTTAACGTGAACCTTATCACCGATTAGTTCATCGGGAATATCTTCAGCAATATCAACCTTAAAGGATACAGGTTTATCACCAATACGGGTTGCTTGAATACGTGCTAAGGAATCGATAGCTTCCTTAAAATTATAAGGTAAGGAAACGATTTGCATCTTTTCACTTTCAATCTTATTGATATCCAAGATATTACCAATGATCTCAATAAGCGTTTGACTAGCATTGATAATATCCTCGGAATCCTCTTTAACATCATTAGGTACTTCATCCTTAAATTTAAGGATATCTTCAGAAAGACCCACGATAGCATTTAAAGGGGTTCTAATCTCATGAGACATACTCGATAAGAAATCACTCTTAGCCCGATTAGCTTTCTCGGCTGATATGCGAGCTTCATTTAAGGCATTGATCGTCTTTAGATCCGGATTTTCAATCGTAAAATACATTACTAAAGATACAAATGATAAAGCAAATCCTTGTACCACATATTCGGGTGCAATAAGCTTAATACCGATAAGCATTCCCATCATGATAAGTAAGATAAACATCGGTATTAACTTCTTACGATGGGTTTTAAACTTCTTATTAAAGAATAACTTAACAACTAAGAAGATAATCGATAATAAATAAATACATAAGGTTACCATCAATAAACTCATCGATGGTCCATAGGTATCAATCATATCAGCATTATATTTAACTTCCACTGGTAGAATTAAAACCAATATCGATACAATTATATTAACGATTACGGAAACGATCTTAATTTTCTTGATAATATTCTCATTTTCAATAGCAATAACTGTCGTATAGCGAAAGAAATAAGCGCCCCATATTAAAAGCATTATATAATCGATCTTAACCAAGTATTTATAGAATAAAGTATCTCCGACAAACCTAACGATGACCAAGCATATAAATGCAAATATATTTTCAATTAGATTAGCAACTATTAACCTACTATAAATCTTTGTTTCATTAGTATTCAATCTCTCCTTAGAAAAGAAGATAATATTAACAAAGATGATAATAAATAATGCACATATTGGATAAGCTAAAATATTCATACGATTACCTCTATCATAATTATACATTATTTTCTAACAATAAAAAAGAAAAGTTAATCTACTTTTCTTAAAGTTTTAGGTTTATCACTTACCTCTTTAGAAGGTGTTGTTTGATTAGCACGATATTCAGCAATCATTTGCTCTAATTCATCCATATGATCTAAGACATTTAATAGACGAACAACATGTTCATCTGTACTTAAGAAATAATATGGATCCATCTTAAAGATGTTTCTAAGTTCCTCTAAAAGAAGAGCATGTTCTTTTTTAGGTTTCGTATGAACAGTATTATCGATTTGTTCTTGCATACTATATCCTGGCCATTCCTTTAAACGATCTTCGATAAAGGAATTCCAATAATCACTTGGTATTTCATCTCTTTTAAATCCTGGCATCTTTTCCCAGATATCCCATTTCAAGGTTGCTAAACGATCACGCATATCAGCATTGACATAGGATTTGATTTGGTAACGAAGATCACGTTCATCATCTTTTTTATCACTTAAATTTTTATAAGGAATTGATGATACTTCATTAGCGATATCACTTGGATCATAGATCTTACCAAAATTGATAACGAAATGTTTATCATATTGTTCGATAGAAATTGGTAAGATTAAAGCTCCTTCAGATAAAGCAATATCAACAGCACCAAAATGGGTATCCATAATAATTTCATTAGGGCTTAGATTCCAAGTACCTTCAGATAGGATCATAACATTACATCCTTCTCTTAAGGCTTTCTTAGCAATAGCACTGGTATAACGACGATCCTCTTTGGATACTTCATCAACAAAGAAAACCCCAAACCAATTCATCATGAAACCATTGAAATTACCATACATATTACGGAAATCACTAGCCATTATATAAAATTGTTCTTTGATTTGTTCATTAACGATTTCAAAGTCCCATTTACCGATATGACTGACGACAAAGATAACATTTCTTCCCTCAGGTATTTGATAAGGATAATTACCCATTAACTCAACCGTTTGGTGATTGATTGCTCTTTGAGCTTTTAATAAAAATCTTTGAATCGGTCTTGTAACCTTTCTGATACCTTTATGTGTAAGAGGGAGATCTTGATCAACGATCTCCTTCTTTTTCTTTTTATATTCATCAAAAGCTTGTTCAATTTCTTCTTTTGAAAGTTTCTTCATTATAAACCACCCATCCAAAGTAATAATAACATTTTTTTATTCTTTAAGCAATTATAGTATAAAAGCCATAATAATACACACAATAATACTGGAAATGAGGAGGATTTATGAACACATTACAAAAAGTTTGTTTAGTTATAACCATAATAGGTGCTCTTAACTGGGGATTTATTGGGTTACTCGATATAAACGTTGTTGCATCGATATTTGGTGCCGAATCGATGATATGTAGAATAATATATTCTCTTGTCGGTTTAACAGGCCTTATCAATGTCGGTATTTTATTTACGCATTTAGATGAGGATTAAAAAAAGGGTTCATTCATAAAGAATGAACCTTTTATATTATCTTGGTAAAATGATTTCCCCATTCTCATATTTGATCTCTTTAGCACTTGGATTAGCATTTAATCCTGGCATGGTGATGATATTACCAAAATAAACAACGATAAGACGAGCACCATTTTTGACTTCCACATTCGTAAGTTGCATTGTATATCCACTAGGAGCACCTAGTTTTTTAGGATCATCACTTATGCTATATTGGGTTTTAGCAACACAAATCGGATACTTATATTTATCCAAGCTATTGATCTTATTCATCATCTCCAAAGAACAAGTGAAACCATCAGCATGACAGATATTCTTAACATATTTATCGATCTTATCATATAGATTATCATCGAGTTCATAAAGGAAATTGATCTTTGATCTCTCTTCGTAACCCATAACCATATTGGCTAGCTCCAAAGCACCAAGTCCCCCATCTTGATATACCGTATTGATTGCAAAGGGAACTTCTAAGGAATCACAATATTCTTTAACAAAAGCAATATCTTCATCAGAATCATCATCGAATTTATTTAAGGTTACAACGATATTTTTGTTCATAAGTCTTAAGTTATCAACATGAACCTTAAGATTAACAATACCTTCTTTTAAGTCATCATGACCATTATATTTCAAAGCTCTAATAGTCGTAACCAAAACAACTGCTGTTAGATTAATCTTATTATCACGCATTAAAATATCCATGAACTTAAATCCCCCAGCATCGGCACCAAAACCAGCTTCCGTTACCACATAGTCAGCAAGGTTACTACCAGTCGATAAGGAGATTAGGGATGAACATCCATGAGCAATGTTAGCAAAAGGTCCGCCATGAACGATAGCGCCACACCCACTGCTCGTTTGAACCAAATTAGGTTTAAAGGCCTGAATAAGCAAGGATAATAAAGCATCGGTAATTCCTAAAGAACTCAAATAGATTGGTTGCAATTGAGAATTATAACCGATAATAATACTCTCCAAACGCATACGTAAATCCAAGATATTCTTAGAAAGACACATAACTGCCATAAGCTCACTAGCTGCCGTAATATCGAAGTGTTCTTCTCTTCCTTCCAATTTAACATTACGTAAGGCACGATCATTCATATCCATGCAACGATTGAAGGTTACCTTAACGATATCGAGTTTATTTTCATGATAGATCTCATTATCGATACAAGCACATATCAAATTATTGGCTTCCGTAATAGCATGAAAGTCACCTGTAAAATGAAGGTTGATCTCGGCTTCGGGTAGAATCAAAGCTTTACCACCACCAGTAGCTCCACCTTTAATACCAAATACAGGTCCCATCGAAGGTTCTCTTAAACAAGCAATAGATGATTTATTTAACATGTTAATAGCATCGGAAAGACCAATAGCAACGGTGGTTTTACCTTCACCATATTTCGTAGGATTAGTGGCGGTAACTAAGATCGTCTTGGCTTTACCATAAGTCGTTACCGGATTAATCTTAGCCATGTAATCCCCATACAAATATAAGTCTTCGATACCATAATTTTTCGCAATTGTCTTAACATTTTCCATATAATCATCTCTTTTTTTAATCTTTATTATACAACAAAAAAAGAATTATTACTAATTCTTTTCAACGACATACATTTTTTGATCCTTATTGATAACGATTACTTCCCCAGCATCATCATAACCTAAGTCTAGAGAATAACCCCATTTAAGCTTATAGGTATAGGAATCATATTCCTTCTTTTCACTTTCAATCGTATATTTACCCTTGCTTGTTTCCAATACTTCAATCGTATTTACTACTGGTAAATTTTGGGAACGATCGCCCTTAGAATTATCTTCAACATACTTATATAGAGTATCATCGATATTATCACTATAGTTTTGACGAACATCGGGATATACAAAATCAATACCACCAATATCATATTTATTGATTTTATTCTTAATCGTATAGAGATCGATAATAAATAATTTAGCAACACTTTCAGCATAAGCATCATAATCGATATCTTTGCTCTCTAAGTTTTCCTTTAGCTTTGTATATTCTTCACGATAAAGCTTAGTATCTCCATCATCTAGATGAATACCATATCCCTTTATCTCACTTTCATTTAACTTATAATTACCCTTTTCTTCGGTATTAGGAACAACCAATATTTTATATGCTAAAAAGCCAATCAAAGATATAACAACAATAATAACAATGGTAAAGATAATATATTTACCCATATTACTTTGTTCTTTTTTATTCTTTGATTCCTTGTTCTCCTTGTCCATCTTCTTTGCCATCTAATACTACCCCTTTCTTTTCATTGCTCTTTGCTATTAAGTCATAAACAATAATATCATTGGATATCGATAAAACATCTTCAGCATATTTCTTCCTTTCATCGATATAATCATCAGGAATAGTATCCATACCAAAGATACGACTTTCATTCTTAGAATTATAATAATACATCTTATCGGTTAAGAAATTACCATTAGGGAAAACAATCGTATTATTATTTTTTATTTCAAAGATATCATGCCCTAAAGCATATTCATCTTTAATACCTAACATATTGGATAATGTTGGTAAAACATCAATCATTCCCATTGGATATGATATCTTACCCTTTAAAGAACCATTCTTAGTCCATAGAATAAGTGGTGTGTTCTTAAATAATTCATGAGCATAATAATCATAATTTATATAAGTAGGATCATCTTCGCTCTTGGTTTTACCAGTTTCAAAATCATAATTAACAAACTTAGCAAAATCAGCACGGGATATTTGGGCAGCATGATCACCATAAAGAACAAATAAAGTCTTATCATACTCCTCATGTTCTTTAACATAATCCATAAATTCCCCTAATGCTTGATCAGCATAATGAACGGATTTAATATAATTGCCTAAGATACTATCTTCAAGATATGGATAGATAATCTCTTCCCCATTTTCATCAAACTTACCCGTATGATAAGTTACATCAAAGGAATTAGATCCCGTTAAATAATAATCATCTCCCCATGGTGTATGATTGGTTAAAGTTATCATCGTACCCATATAATTCTTATATTTACCACTATTAACCTCTTCATCTTCGATCTTCTTAATCAAAGCTTCTGATTGTGTAAAGAAAGAACGATCGGATAATCCCAAACCAATCTCTTCATCGATCGTATAATATTCTTGTGAATAAAAATCCATATAGCCTAATGAAGGATGCATATTAATACGATTCCACATACTAGCTTTATTACCATGCATACTAAACGTATAATAACCTTGCTCAGCTAATAACTTTTGTAAAGTAACATATGAACGATTCGAATATGATACAAAGACGGTACCACTTTGAGCAGGCATTAAAGATGACGAGAAAGTAAATTCCGTATCCGAAGATGTACCGGTACTTACTTGTGGATAGAAATGATCAAAATACATTGATTCCTTAATCAACTTATTAAGATTAGGCATTACTTCTTGACCATTGATCTCCATATCGACTAAGAAAGACATAATACTTTCCATATGAATGGCAATAACATTATAACCCTTATACTTACCCGTATATTTATTATCACTTTCTTCATATGGATGAGATTCATAATATTCTTGGAATCTCTTTAAAGCTTCCTCATAACCAAAGATTGATTTTAATTTTACATTAATCGTTTGAAATAGATCATTACCTTGATAGATAATAATACCAAATCTTTCAACGACATATTCCTTATCCCATTGTTTAGAGAAACGTGATAAAGCAACAGAACTCAATGCAGAAATATTGATAAAAAGGCATATTCCACCAATGATAGCAATACCAGTAAATGCTCTTCTACCATAATCCTTAGCTTCATCCTTTTTAAAGTGTTTCTTTCTCTTTAAGAATTGATATACAATAATAAATACTAATAAAAGGCCTAAATAAATAAAATTAGATGGACGTAATTTTTCAAATACCGCATCCGATACTTCCCCTGTTTGTCCCAAAGACTCAAGCAAAGAAAAAGATACAAAATTATTAAAGAAAGCAAAATAAATATTATTTATGATATTGATAAGAGCAATAATAAACATAACAATGCTCCAATATAAAAATCTTCTCTCTTTTCTAATTAAAAATCCTAAAGAACCGACAAGTAAAATAACTGCTAAATCAAAGAAAGTAGCTCCAGGGCTCCAAAAATCATTTATCGTATAATATCTTACTAGCATACAACTAAGTAAAGATAATACTACATAAAACATAAATAAGTAATTATTAGAAACAAAATCTATAAAACCATCTTTCATAGATTTAAATAACTTTTTATAATTATAATTTTTCAATTTATTTATAAAATTACTAGTATTCATATTAGTACCTTTCTACTATAACACATTATAGCACATTATAAATAATAAATGAACTACATTAATTATAACTAAATATCCTAAAAATACCAATACTTTATTTATTAAAGAAATAGTAATTTTTTCTTGCATTAATTCCATATTTTTGTTATATTATTAGTGCAATGCAGGTGTGGTTCAACGGCTAGAATGCGACCTTGCCAAGGTTGAGACGGGAGTTCGATTCTCCTCACTTGCTCCAGTGACGAATCTGTTCGAACTTTTCGGACATTCAAATATATTTCATCTCTTAAAGGAGATGATTTTTTTATGCAATAAAAATCCCCACAGGACATTTTGGTATATTTGTCAAAATTCCTAGGGGGTTAA
>CANQQK010000025.1 GCA_947626015.1 uncultured Bacilli bacterium
TAGGAGATGCTGCGGTATCAGCGGGTTTAATCTCGCCGATCATGATCATCATCGTCGCCATCACCTTTATCGCTAGTATGATATTTTCCGATGTCGAAATCATGAATGCCATCCGGGCTTGGCGTTTCATCTTCCTCGTATTTGCGAGCCTCTTTGGTCTTTATGGCTTAGGTATGGCCTTCATCATCCTTATAACTTCCCTTGCTAGTTATGAGAGCTTAGGTAAACCCTATCTCTTTCCCATTGCTCCTTTCGATATGTCATACATTAAAGAAACCCTTATCAAAATGCGGAATAATAAACGTAGCAGAATGTTATCCGAAAATATCTATAAAGGAGAGAAATAATGAAAAAGCTTATCATCATCTTCATGTGTTTAATATGTATGGGTTGTTACAATTATCATGAACTAAATAGCATCAGTATCATCTCGGCCATCCTTTTTGATTATCACGATGGTAATTACGAAGTAACCATCGAAATCAGTGGTGATGAAGAAAAAGAGATCGTTAAAGGTCAAGGTAAAAGCATCAGTGAAGCCTTAGAAAACGCCAATATCATGTCGAAAAAGAATCTCTCCTTTTATCATATAAAAATGGTCTTTGTCACCAAAGATGTTGATCTTAGACAAATCCTTTTATTTCTGATTAGAGATCCAAGAAAGAATAGTTCCTTCTACTTAGCTTATACGGAAGAAAAAGACATCCTTACAGCAAGTGAAGAAAAAGAGATTGGTAAAGATATCAATGATCTATTAAAGAAAGAATTTAAGGAAACCTTCTTTGATATCTCCAATAATATCTTCGATGAACATATCGACTTTTATCTACCCATCATCGATGGTGATATGTCCTTAAAAGGTATCATGTTATATGATGGTTTAAAGATTAAGAAGTCCCTCGATATTAGAGATATCGATATCTTACATGTCTTAAATAATAAGAATGATGCTTATTTTAAAATCGATGAAGGAAATGGTTTCTTTGAAGTAAATGTTAATGAAGTTAAAACCTCTATTGATATTAAAGATAAGGTAAATATCAATGTTAAATTAAAACTAAGTATCGTCGAATATGATACCGATATTAAAAATAATACCTTAAAAGGTTTAGAAGAGTTAGAAAGTCGTATCGATCAAGAGATGGAAAAATTGATCAAAGAATTTATCACTAAACTAAAGGAAAATGATAGTGATATTTTAGGAATCGATCGTTATATCAATAATAAGAAACATCAATTAAATAAGACTTGGAAGGATTATGAATATGAGATCAATGTAAGTAGCAAGATCAATAAGAAAGGGCTTATCTTAGAATGAAAAAAGAATATTATTTTCTCAATTACTTTAATATCCGTACCTTCTTCTTAGGTATTGGTTTATCAAGGATTATCAAGGATACGAAATCACTATGTTTTATATCGATAGCACTAGGGACAATTATGGGCATCATCATCTTAAAATTATTTAATAAAGAGATTAAGAATACCTTAGTAAATGTCATCTTAGCATCAACCCTTTTCGTCATTGCTTTGATGATTATTACCAATATGATCTCTTCGATGTTTTTAACCGAAATGCCAAAATTCCTAGTGGCACTACCCATCATCTTAGTAATATTATATATCCTTACTAAAAAGGAAAGAGTTATCTACCGGATAACGAATATCTTAATCGTTATCAATATTACCTTATTTATCATTACGATTATGGCTTTACTTCCCTATGTTAAATCGATCAATTTTACCTATAATACGATTCCTTTAAAAAATATTTTAATTGCTTCTTTGGAATATGCCTTATTATCAACAACCCCAATTCTTATCTCCAAGGATAAGAAACATTATAAGATACCCATCATTAAAACCTATGTGATATCTTCCCTCTCCTTAGCTTTAGCGTTTGCTTTAGTGATTGGTATTTTAGGTGCCAATACGGTAAGTGTTTATCGCTATCCCGAATATGTGGTCTTAAAAAGAATTACCCTTTTTAATAATTCAGCTAATTTGGAAAATATCTTATGCTTCTATTGGATCTTTGATGCACTAATGTTTCTTACAACCTGTGCTAACTTGATGAAGAAGACTTTAGGTTTAAAAGGAAGTATGATTTGGATCATTATTCTTACCCTAATCACGGGAATTATCAATGGCAATTATATCTATATAGCATTTATCTATAATCATATTCTAAGTATCTTTATCGTTGTTATAACTCTATTATTTTTCCTAAATAAAAAGGAAGTTGATGGTTAACATCACTTCCCTATTTTTTTACCTTCAAGAGCAGGTCTTGCTTGAAAAGGAATCTTACCTAAAGCAATAACACCTTCATTTAATAAGACCATTAAAGCATTCTTAGCTTCCTCTTTCGAAGAAATCTTTTCTCTTCGCATATAAGCATCTAAAAGACCATGACTATAGCGAAGATAATCATCACCTAATTCACGATATTCCGTCATAAATTGACCATCGTAATAAGACTTACCTTCGATATAATCACGAATGGCATAATACATATCAGCAAAAGCACTCACAAGCGCATAACGACGAACGATATCCACATCATTACCAGACATCGATCCATGAATTAGTTCATCATAATTATCATCGATCGTATCATCGATTACTTTAGCACAACTATAAAGACCAATATCAACGATACGCGTTTTTACTTGGCGAAATTCATCACCCATAACGACATTGAAACGTTTTTGATGAGCTAAGAATTCTCCATCTTCCCCATTCGTTTTAAATTCTAAATATTGCTCACATAAAGCTTTAAAATAACTACAACAGTTATCGATACCTAAAGCAGCAATAGCTTCAAAATCAAAATCATGAGCCGTTAAATTAACCTTTGTTAAATCTTCAACCATATGTAAGACACCAAAGGTCTCACCCTCTTCGATATCATGATTCTGCGCAATACGATATAAAACCAAACGTTCTTCATATGCTAAATTTCTTACTAAATCTTCATTTATCCTTTTCATCTTAAGACTCCTTATTTTATACCATTATTATAACATGATATAGCATAAATTAAATAACACTACTTTATTCATCTCTGTAAATATTACATAAGATATAGAAAAGTGATGGTACTAATAAGATCTTAGAAAAATATAAAAGATTGAATGTCCGATTATTATTACTTTGATAATAGATCATTAAAACAATGATCACCATCATGAGTAAAGCATATAAAGATAATAAGAAGATATCACCCTTCGTAACTTCTCTATTATTTCTAAAATAGATGAGAAGCATTCCGATATAGAATAACAATACCCCAATAAAGATCGGTATCGATAAGCTACTATAACTTGCTAAGAATAAGATATTGATGAAGATGATGATACTAAATAAGATATTTAAAAGATAAAATACACTAAATAACTTTTTCATGCTTTAACCTCATCGATCAATTCATTGATAATCAGTAACTCTAACATCTTAGTAGTATAAGTACCAACTTCATCACTATTCTTAAATAATTCATCCCTCTTAGGATCCTTAAGACGTACTTCATAACGCAAATCATAACGATTCTTTAAACTATTAGGGTAATTCATGGAACTTAAAACATTAAAATAGATTTCATCACTACCCTTTAAGGAACAAGCATTATTAACATCTTCATAGTAATCGATGAAGGTTTTATCATCCTTATAATAAGCTAAGATGTATTCCTTTAAAGTTATATCTTCAGTAAAGTAAGTATCCTTAATACGTTCAAGCATATCTTTTAGAGAACTTACACATTTTTCATCTTTAATTTTAGCAATCTTTTCATTAATACTCGTAATTCTTTCCGTATATTTAGGTACCTCTTTGATATGAACAATCTCTTCTTCAAAGAAGGTTATATATAATAGATGAACAAGTAAAAGAACTAAAATAGTTATCAAAGAACCCATCAACATTGACTTCTTTTGCATATCATCACCATTTCAATTATATCATATATTCTTAGCATAATTATCATAAAGGGTTTCATATTCCTTGGACTTACTAAGATCAAAAGAATAATTATTCTTTAAGTATTCTGCTAGATAACGACTAGCTTTCGTAGCACCACTAAGGTTTAGATGTAATCCCTCATCATAGGTATCACTATTAAAATCGATTTGCATAATATCGATATCTTTAATCATATTTAAATAATTAATATTATTATCCTTAGCATATGATTCCATAAAGGTATCATATTCATCATACCAATAAGGATAGATACTAGGTGTTTTAATTAGAAGTAAAGGTATTTCTTCTTTAGCACATAGTTTAACAATCTTATCTAAATAAGACATATTTTCTTTAGAAAAATCATAATTACTTAGAGGTCTTTTAGTTGGTAAATTATCTAAAGGTTTAACATCCTTATTGATAATAAAACCATTATAAGAAATACTTTTCTTACTATTAAAATATAAGATATCTTCTAAAGTCAAAGATGTAATACGGGAATGATATCTTAGGATGGGAAAGATATAAGAAAGATATGATTCTTCATCAGTTTTGGAATCCTTAATGATAGCAAATTTATTTTTAGAGAAACGCATATTATCGATCGTTAAACGATTATAAGCTTCATTCTTTTTATCACTACCATTACGTAAAGCCCCAACACTTAAGATGATTAGTTTGGGTTTTTCGTAGGTTAAAGTTTCCTTTAAGATATCGTATGATTGATAGATCATTTGTTGTGGAGTAGCGCGATTAAAAGCTTTGATATATGCTGTATGATACATCTCTAATGGTGATATATTAGCATATACTTCACAATCTCCTAAAAGGATGACATCATGATCAAAGGAACTATTATAATAATCACTTATCAAACTACCTTCGATTAAATCGGTCTTATATTTAGGTCTTACGAGTTCATTTAAAGATATAAAGATGATGATAAGAAATAATATGACACATAAATATTTTATAAATCTTTTCATAATCCACCTAAAACCTTCCATAGATAAAATCCGTCTTATGGAAATTAATACCATACATACCTAATAATAAAACCAAGATCATCATTGAACCAATTATTAAAACCTTTAAGGGACCAGAACATCTTTGATAATTATTATGAATCTTATCACGTTTAGCATCATAGATAAATAAACATAATAAAGATAATATCATAATGATATAATCACCAAGATTAAGACTTATCAAAGATAAAGCAAAACCACCTTTAAAGATAAAGAGATTACCTAAAATATTTAATCCTTCAGCAACTGAACTTGCTCTAAAGAAAACCATCGATAAAGAGAATAATAGATAGGTTCTAATAATTCTTAAGATATCAAAGTGATCACTTTTTTTATTAGGTACTTTCAAGATATCTTCGATAACGATATAGATAAATTGGAGTAATCCTGATGCTAAGATGAATTTATAAGCCCCACCATGCCAGATACCAATCGCCATCCAAAGGATAAATAAAGCAAGATAGGTACTCACCTTTCTTCCCTTTTTACCAAAACGTTTTTGCATAGCTTTATTTAAATTAACCATCATTTTCGATTTAAGTACCGGATAGAATAAATAATTCTTTAACCAAGTTCCCAAGGTAATATGCCAACGACGCCAGAATTCCGTAATGCTTTTAGAAGCAAAGGGATTATCAAAGTTTTCTGGTAAATGAATTCCAAAGAGATTTGATACCCCAATGACGATATCCATTGATCCCGAAAAATTCGTATATAATTCCAAACTATAAAGAAGGATAGCTAAGAAAACCATCAAGGGATTAAAGCTTGCAAGATTACCATAGATCGCACTGATGAAGATATTCAAACGGGGATAGATTACTAAGACTTTAAAAAGACCAATAAGCATTCTAAAGATACCGATTAAGGCATCATCCTTATTAAATTTAGGTTTTTCACATTCCTTAGAAAAATTATCATATTGAATAAAAGGTCCACTGGTTAAGATGGGAAAATAGATCATAAAACATGCTAATCTAAAGGGATTCTTAGTAGCATGATAATTACCCCAATAGATACTTACTAAGTAAGATATCATGATCAAAGAATAATAAGAAAGACCTAATGGTGATATGATATCAACATGTTTTAAATCTAAGGGAGTTAAGATATTTAAAGTATCTATGCCAAGATTTAAGTACTTTAAATAGATTAACTCTAGAAGAATTATTCCAACTCCTAAATAACAGATAGCTCTTTTATTTTTACTTTTATCAATTAATAAACCACCGATATAACTCGTCATAAAGATGATTAAAACCGCTAATATATTATGAATACTTAAGGCATTATAGAAAAGAAAGAACACACTAAAAAGAAGTAACGGTAGATAACGATACTTCGGTTTAGTTAAATAATAAACGCCAAAAGCCATTATTAAAAAGATAAAAAATACCAAACTAGTAAGTCCCATACTTATTCCTCAACTAATTCTATTAAACCTAAATCCCACATCAAGAAGGCCACTCTCCGATTATCAAAAAGAATTGCTTCTTTAGGTTCACTTACGATAACAGCTCCATCACTTCTTAAGGAACTAATAGTTTCCTCAAGATCTTTAACCGCATAACATGTATGATATAGATATTGATGTCTTTTAACAATATTAGCTACAGCATTACCACTGATAAGTTCGATTAAGGTATCATCATCTAAGGTAAGCATGCAAACATAAGCGTCTTGATTAGCATCATAGATAATCTTACCAATATCTTTAAATTGAAAATATTTCTCTAAACGTTTAAGCGTTTTGGAAATATCTTCCGTAGCAATACCGATATGTGAGAAATGCATCTTAAGCTCCTAAACGACTAGCAATAATATCGATCATTTCCCCAACGTTTTTCATCGTTGTTACTTCATTCATATTGAATTTAATATTAAATTCTTGTTCGATAGCAATGATGAGATTGATATGTTCTAAACTATCCCAATCTTCGATATCATTAGCGGTCGTTTCATCACTTAAAACGATTGATTCATCATCGAATAGATCGATGAAGACTTGATTTAATTTTTCTCTTATTTCTTCTCTAGACATATTAATTCACCTCGATAATATTATTTTTATTTTCATACTTATTAACTTCTAAGATATATGTTTTATGATTATCATCACTCTCTAAAGGAGTAAATCCCATATCATCATAGAAATTCATGACCATCTTATTTTTATTAGTTGGATAATAATAACCATAGATATATTCTAGATTCTTTTTCTTTGCTAAGGAGATGAGTTCATCTAACATCGCATGTTCCATATTACGTTTTAAAACACGACAACTCATCAACCATAATTCGATATGTAATTCATTATTTTTAATCTTACCAATAATTACAGATATCAAACCATTATCACCAAAGATATCGCTTAATTTACCATAAATACATAGATAATTATCATTATTACTTAAAGCACTTATTTGCTCTAAGGTATAACGTTTGGTCGTTAGATTGAATTGATTGCTCTTATTGGTAAGTTGGGTTATCCGGTCCAAATAGATATCTTCAAAAGGTTTAATCGTAGCATGCATATGTAAGTCTTTTAAATAATCGGTATAGCTTAGAGATGATGACATCATCTTTTTTCTTTCGGCATTACTACGATAAACATCCTTTTTCTTAAGATCCTCTTCCGTTAGATTTAAGACTTCGAAATAACCATTATGATCGATGATACGGATATAATCTTCAGGATTCATAATATTGGGAGCAGCAATACCAGCAATACGATCTTTGACCTCTTTGCGTTCAGCGGGATTATCATCGATAAAGACGAATGAATCCGCCCCAAGATCAAGGGTCTCCGCCATCTCCTTGATGTTTTCACTCTTAGCATTCCAGTTGGCTTTGATAAGGGTAAAATCATCAGGTCTTAAAAGAGATGAAGGATGGTTTAAACCCTCAAGTGCGATATCCTCATCATTCTTAGAGTTTACGAGTAAGATATTACCCATCTTGCTTTCCTCTAAAAGATATTGTTGGAAATGATAGAAGACTTCACCACCTGGGGTATCACTGCCGATGCGAATGCCCGTAACGCCATCATCACCAATTACACCACCCCATAGGGTATTATCCAAATCCACAACCAAAGCCTTCTTATTCTTACCATAGATGGCTTTAATAAGATGAGCTAGATTAAAAGCAAGATAAGGTATGGCTTTCATATCCATAGCATATTTATATAAACAATATGTAGCTTCATTAAACCAACAATCTAAACCATAACACGATGCGACATAATTGATATCGGCAATATATAGACCACTAATCTTTCTGGCCGCTTCACTAAAAGCGTTATTCAAACGATTGATATAATTAACCCTACCATGATAATCACTAAAATCCTTATTACCTAACAAACGATATGGTGGTAATTCAAAGTTATTTTGAATGATAGGAGCATTAAAACGTTTTAAGGATTCCCAAATATTTTCATAGGTTTTTAACTCTTCGGCAAACTTTTCTTGAACTTCATCTTCCGTATCTTCGATACTAGGAAAATGATGAAGATTACGCATCGTCGTATGGATGTAGATAATATCGGGTTTAAAGGATTCTAAAGATTCATTACCAAACATGGCATCTTCATAGAATTGATTATATTCGGATTCATAAAATTCCGGTTTAATACCTTCATTTAGAAGAAATAGTTCAAGCACATTCTTAACTTCACTTGTCGTTGATCCTCCTAAGATAGCAATCTTACAAATAAGTCCATAATCTTTACTCAATAATTCCTTTCTTAGACGTTTACGATTTAAGATTAAGTAATTGCTATCGAAAGGATACTCCAATACATCCATATTTTACCTTCTATTCTGCTTTGGGATAGGCACTTCTATCCCAATCACGTTTTTCCATACGCTTACTGTTATACTTTTCATCATCGGTATCAGGTCCAGTAGTATGACCTCCAGGAGTAGCATCATAATGACGCCATTTACCATCTTGGTATACTAAAACCCAATAATGAGTCTTATCGATAGTATGAATAAGCATATTCTTAATACCGGCTTCATCAAGGGCTCTTTTTAGGAAGATGGCATGAACATAACAATTACCCGTATTATTCGTAAGCATGTAATATACGGGATCAGGGTTACCATAGGAGTCATTATAACCCGTATGTTTACGAATATATTTAACCATCTCTAAAACGCTCTTGCCTTTAAGATATTTATTATAGTATTTTCTAAATTCAGCATCGATATCTTCCTTGGATGGATTAACGACGATCTTGCGACTCTTGGTGGTCTTATTACCACTCTTATCCGTCGAAGTATATTTAGCATAATAAGTACCGGCTTTACCCACATTAACCTTCGAAGTATCAACGGTGAATTCACATGGACCATCTAAGGCATCCTTAGCACTAACTCCGGCCTTATAATCGATCTTACCATTCTTACTAATCGTAATTGCACTAAGTCCTTTAAATACGGGACCTGTTGTATCCTTTTTAACAGTTAGTTTAGCTTCCTTCGTAACCTTATTACCAAAGGCATCAACCGCTGTTATCTTTAATATTTGTTCCCCTAGTTTTTGATTATCTAACTTACCTTCATAACTGATCTTAACATCCTTAGAATTATCATCGTAGGATATAACAAAATCATTATTACTAATCTTTTGTCCCACATAAATACTGATATCTTTAACCTTTAAATTAGGTGCTAAAGTATCTTTAACAGTAACCTTACTTTCATAGGTTTTATCCTTATATTTAATGGTTATATTATAAGTACCTTCTTTAGAAACATCGACACTCTTTAAAATGCTATCATCAACTAAAGAAGCATCATCTTTATCCGTTATAATCTCTTCCATCATTAATTTAGTACCTAATTCATGATGAACTTCTTCATTGATAAAAGAAATATTTAATAAACATTCCTTATTAATCTTATTACCATATTTATCACTAACAATAACATTAACCTTATAAGTACCATAATCTAGATTATCTATTGACGTATCCGTACTAATAGTATAAGGTGAATAATCCTTAACATCTTCTACAAAATCATTAGGATTTAAAACATAATCACGGGCCTTTGTAAGATCTTTAAAAGTTACCTCAGGACTTTCACGATCGATGATATCTAAAGTAACACTTTCTTTAACGCCATTAAATACAAAGGAAAGTTCATAACTACCTGTCTTATTTAAATCAATATCATCGATATTACTTAAACATTCACTATTCTTAAGATATAATTTATTAACAACAAAATCATTAAGATTGATATCTTTCGTACCCACTTCAATTGTTAGATCACGGAACTTAGGTTGATAAAGGAAATGAAGAAGTATACAATCGATAATTAAAATAATTAAAATTACCCATAAATAATACTTTTTAGACATCTAAATCATCTACTTTACTAATATATATTCGATTCCCGTAATCGTATTATCATTAGTTGTAATCTTTAAATTAGCATTATCATATTTATAAACATATATTTGTTCATTCTCTTTGGTATATTCCTTACCATATAATTCTTCCATCTTCGTAACATCATCACTTAAGATTAAACCTTCATTGGTTTGAATCGAATCATCGATAAAATAAAGGGAATAGATCTTATCTTCATTGGTTGTTACTTCTAAATTAGCATAGGTATAAACGACATCTTCTCCTTCAAAAGCACAACTAGGAATATGGGAGATGCTAGCTTCCTCACTAATCTTCGTAGCATCAAAAGCATCCCCAACGATTAAATCATAACCATCAACCGTTAATTTAATAATATTTTTTACTTCTTCTTTGGTTTTTGGTTCTTCATTAACCTCCTTAACATCACCATCGATATTACTGAATAAAACCAAGGAAATACCGCATAAAACAAGAATAATTCCGATAATTAAAGCAAACTTCTTCATATACATCACTCGTTCATATTATATACCTAAAATAATTATTTTAGCAATAAAAAAGGATTAGAATGAATCGATATTAATTCTAACCCTATTGATGTTCATATTATATGCTGCAGCTTGAATTAATATTCTTAAAGCTGAAGCCATTTTTCCACCTTTACCAATAACGGTACCCATATCCTCTTCATGAACGATGATCTCTAATTGAATTACTTCATCATCACCTAAGAATTCTTTAACCGTTACCATATCCGGTTCTTTTACCAATGAACGTACTAAATTTTCTGTAAAAGTAATTAATTCTTCATGCATAATTACTTACCTTCTTTTTTAGTGTTTTTATATTTAGCCCAGATACCAGTTTGACTTAAAATACTCTTAACGGTATCCGTAGGTTGAGCGCCATTATTTAACCATTTCATAGCTTTCTCTTCGTCAACAGTAACCTTATTTTCCTTCTTTGCTGGATCATAAGTACCGATTAATTCGATAAAACGTCCATCACGTGGTGAACGTGAATCAGCAGCAATAATACGATAGAAAGGTTTTTGTTTTCCACCCATTCTTTTTAATCTTAATTTAACAGCCATTTTTATGCCTCCTTTTGTTAACAATATATTAGCATTCTCAAAGTTATATGTCAACCACTTTTGGTTGACATTATTATTTTAATTTTAAAATCTTTGGATCAATAGGAACATATTGGGATATTTCCTTTAGATCCTTATCCTCTTTATCATAGGTAGTATCATCAAAGACCTTAGGATAATCAGGTAAGATACCCTTTTTAAAGGTAAAGTCCGGAGCTATTTCAAAGACTTCAAAGAATGGTGATACTGGTGAATAATGAAGTAAACGGGTACCCTTAGATATCTTTACAAAATATTCCGTTAGCTTTCCTTCATAAATTCCACTCTCTAAAGGGAAAGCAAATAAACCATTACGAACACTCTTCTTCGTTGGATAACTCATAAAAGGTAAAACACTAGCTTCCCGATCGATGATAAAGTCCGTTGTTATCTTACAACTATTATCCTCTTCTTCGATTTGCGTCTTAAAAGTAATATTATCGGTTAATATGGTATCAACTTCATCTACTGGGTGTGATACCTTATGCTTCGTATCATAGACACTATTGAAATGCATCTTTTCAAATAAACTGACATCTCCTGATACCAAACCAGGATGCATACTTTTAACATTAAAGTAATGACTACCAAAGGTATGCATCCCAATCCAATAATTGCTTTCACCTACTTCATTATCACAATCTTCTTTAAGAGCAATATTGGATCCTAAAGGATAAAACATTCCATCTAAAAACATCGATGAATAAAATATTTCTTGATAAGCAAAATCAGCACTTCTAGCATCCTTTAATTCACCATTAACACTACATGGTAAACATACTCTAAAGTAATCACTATATTGATTAGTAATAAGATTTCTAACTGCAGATGCATATTCATCATGATCGATATTATCTTGATCATTCATCAAGATTTCTAAAGAGTTATCACTACTTACCAAAAGATATGGTTTAAAAGGAACGATTGTCTCAATATCTTGCATCATCCTCTTTAAAAAGTCTGGTAGTTCATCTTCGAAACGCCATTTCTTTTCACAGATATCTTCGTCCTTTAATTCTAAATAAACCAAGCTACTAGCTAGAAGTCCTCTTTCATCCCCATTTTCATTGATAGCCCCTAGCATATTTTCATTACCTTTTTTACGAGCAATATCTAAAGTCTTAGCATAATCACTTTCTCTAACATAGATTACATAGTTACCTAATTTATTATCGATAATACAGGACACTCCATAACTTTCAATAATACCTGCGATATCTTTTAGATAATTCTTATAACGTGAATATAAGACTGGTTTTCTATTTTCCATCATTATCCCTCCGAATATCTTTTATTATAATACCAAAAGAAAAGACAACACAATAGTTGCCTTAAGATTCGATTCCTAAAAGGAGATTTTCTTCACCATTTAAAAGATTATTGATGGCTTTCTTAACATTAGCAATCGAATTTTCATCAGGGGTGATAATGGAAAGATTAGCACGACCTGTTGAATAACATTGTCCCCTAGCATTTTGTCCATCAGCACTGATGGTTTCAAAGTCCCAAGAGAACTCCTCTTTCATCTGTTTCTTGATGAATTTAATGACTTCATTTTCGGTCATATTGGTTACTACTTTATCATCTAAAGCTTTAAGAAGTGAATTATATTTCGTAATAATCTTCGGGCTAATAGCTTTATTGATAACGGCTTTTAAGATTAGCATTTGGTTTTCCCCACGTTTACGATCCCCAATCGTCTTACGATGTCTTGCTAAAGCAAGAGCTTGTTCACCATTAAGGGTTTGATATCCTTTACTCAAACAGATTAAATCACCATCTAATTTACTACGATTAGAGTTTTGTTCACAGAAGGCTTTTGGTACATCGACCTTAATACCATCTAGAAGATTAATAATCTTTACAAATGAGGTAAAGTTAATTCTCGCATAGTAATCGATATCGATATCATAGAGATTCTCTAAGGTTTTTACGGATTCTTCAACCCCATAGATACCGGCATGTGTTAGTTTATCAAGCTTACCCTTAGAAGCTAGTGTAACATGATAATCCCTTGGCGTATTAACGAGTAAAATCTTATTGGTCTTCGGATTGATTGCTAGTAAGATATTAACATCACTTCTGGATTTATTAGCAATACTTCCCGAAGTATCCGTACCACTTATATAGACGATAAAAGGATCTTTCGTAATATCTTTATCACTCATCATAACATCGACGACATCTACCAAATCATAGGTCTTGACGAGTCTTAATTTCTCATAACTTTCTGGGAACTCTTCTCTAACGATATCAGCATAGCTTGTTTCCATCAAGATAGCATCGGCTTCCCCATTATTTAAAACATCTATTAAGTCCGCTAAGGAATCGGCATAATCATATTCGAAATTAATATCTTCTTTGATAAGCTCTAAGGATTTACGAATATTTTTATCATCATTATGATTTAAGTAATAGATCATCTTACCTTCTAAATCATTGACACTCTTATAAGTACTGCTATCTAAAGTATAGATACCAAAGGTTTCCACACGATAACCCGTATCGGTTAGATTAGCAATAAATTTTAGAGTTGTTGTTCCAAAGAATAAGATTAAGACTTCGATCGTAATAATTAATACACTAATAATCGAGAAGACATTTTTAATCCATGCTCTTAAGACATTCTTGTTTAAGATAAAACTGATGACTCCTACGATGATTAGTATTACTATAACAATCGGTATTAAATAGAATATCGGAAAGATATCCTTATATATTAAAGCTCCTAAAGTGATAATCGTTATCACAATTAAGATAAAGGAAATAATCTTATACAACAGATAAGGTTGATGTTTCTTTTTTACTTCCTTTGGTTTTGGCTTTTTATTGTTATTTTTATTCTTTTTCTTATCTTCGATATTTTTCTCTTTATCTAATATTGTCATACAACCACCAACATATAACTTATTTTAACATAAGTATGGCTTACAAAATCATGTTTAAAACTAATTTTAAAAGCATTTTACATAAAAAGACAAATTAATTATGAATCGATGAACGGATTCGATTGATGATTTTCTTTTCAATACGAGAGATATAGCTTTGTGAGATTCCGAGCATACTTGCAACCTCTTTTTGGGTATATTCATCACTATTATTTAAACCATATCGCAAACGCATGATGAGTTTCTCACGATCATTAAGATTATTGAGCTCCTGTTCTAAAAATCTCTTATCCAATTTATCTTCATATTCACTGGCGACGATATCTTCATCGGTACCTAAGACATCTTCTAAACATAAAGTATTACCTTCGGCATCATAATTAAGTGTATCTTCTAAACTGATTTCCGTTCTTCTTCTTTTATTTTTTCTTAAAAACATTAAGATTTCATTTGCAATACAACGTGATACATAGGTTGCTAATTTAATATTTTTATCAACCTTATAAGTATTAACACCTTTGATTAAACCAACGGAACCAATGGAGATAATATCTTCAATATCATAACCAGTATTTTCATACTTCTTAGCAAGAAAGACGACCAAACGAAGATTATGTTCGATTAATTTATTTCGTGCTTCCATATC
>CANQQK010000026.1 GCA_947626015.1 uncultured Bacilli bacterium
GCTACCGGACGAATAACGGGAATTCTAACAACGGAATTGATACATGCCATACTGGTTAGCGTTTGACTTGCTACTTGACCGATCGATTCTCCATTGATTAAAACCTTACAGTTATTCTTATGCGCAATCTCTTCGGCAATACGATACATCATACGGCGCATGATCGTAATCAAATATTCATGCGGACATTCCTTTAGAATTGTTTGTTGAATCTTGGTAAAATTGATGACATGTAATTTAACATAACCACAGTAATGTGATAGTTCCTTAGCTAAAGAGATGACCTTTAATTTAGCTTGTAAGCTCGTATGAGGAGGACTTTCGAAATATAAAGCTTCGATTCTAACGCCCCTCTTTAAGGCAAGATACCCAGCAACAGGTGAATCGATACCCCCACTAAGCATCAAAAGTCCCTTACCTAATGAACCAACAGGATAACCACCAATACCTTTAACTCTTTCAAAGTAGATGAAGGCCGCACCATGGCGAATTTCGATATAGATGGTAAGCTCCGGATGATGCACATCGACATGAACCCCATCTATATTTTTTAAGATCTTACCCCCAAGGATTCTACTAACTTCCATCGAATTAGGTTCATAGGTCTTATCACTACGATGAGTTTCGACCTTAAAGCTTGTAAATTCCTTACCCTTAAGTAGCTCTAAAGTATAATTAGCAATATTATCTAAGGAATTATCCTCTAACTCATAACCGATAATGATCTCATGAATCCCAAAGACCTTCTTAAGTTTATCAACGATTAGATCAAAATTTTCCTCTTTACTACTGATAAACATTCTTCCCTTATCATACGTAATATTAGCATTTAAACCAGCTAATGCTACCTTAATATTATCCTTAAGGGTACTTAAAAAGAAATTAATATTATCCTTCTTGGTCGTGAGTTCCCCATATTTTATAATAATTATCCTTTTCATCTCTTTGCACCTCGCACCTATCTTATCATAAAGCGTTAAAAAAAATAATACCTAAGTATTATTTTTAGAACGAACCGTTTTATTAACAATTGCTCTAGCAGCATCAATACTAAATGGTTTTTGTAACATATCAACTGCTCCCAGTTCGATAACCCTTTCAATACTTGCTGCGGAATCCTCTCCCGAAATAACGGATACTGGTATTAGATCCATTAGATTATTATTTCTCATATAATCGATAACATCATAACCATTCTTACCTGGCATATTAAGATCGACAAAAGCACCCAATAGATTATCATTCTTATACTTTTCGATACATGCAATAGCTTCTTCTCCATTACTAGCAGTAATGATATCAAAATCCGCATCTAAAGCCTTCTTAAAGAAGTTACATATAATCATCGAATCATCAGCAATTAAAATCTTTGGAGAGGAAGAAGTACTTTGTTTAATGAAAGTTATATCGGATATTAAAACCAACTTCTTATCATCGATAGCACTCGTTATAACCAATTTTTCTAAAGAATCCTTAGTTTTAAAAACCTTCTTAAGATTATCATCTTCAAAGATATATTTTAAAACATCTTCTTTATAATTAGTAAATAAGGAAGCCATTTCTTTTAAATCTTCTGGTTTACTTACAACCATCTTAGAACCATCATAACGAATATGATAATATTCATTATCACATATTAAGTAAATACCTTCATATAATCCCGCAATAATATTAGGGATACTTTCGATAATTGAATTCTTATCCATCTTATCACCTACATTCCTAAATATGCTTTAACAACACCGATAATGCGATTAGCTTCAACTAATAGTTCATTGATATTATCTCTTACATAATTAACATCATTACCCTTACTAGCCATCTCATGATTATAGGAAAGTTCTGCTAAATGATCAAAACCTAAATACTTAGAATCACTCTTTAAAGCATGAACAAGGATTGCATAATTGGGCATATCATTATTATTATAATAATTGACAATATTAGGAATACGTGTTTCACACTCCGTTAGAAAATCTCTTAAGGTATCATTATACATATCCATATCCCCTAAAAGTTCTAAACCCTTCTCTATATTAACACCATTACTAGTTAAAATATTTGTATCCATAAGACACTTCCTTACTATTAATATTATACCAATAAAAAAGGTGTTATGTAAAATATATTTGTCAAGTATTAATATATTTACATACACCAATTAAAATGGGTTTCCGTACGATTTATTTCTTCAATCCGATTGGTAAAAGCCACTCTTCTTACTCTAATCAAAGTATCGGTTTCATTACCACATTCACCATAATTATATTCGATACCACTATCGGTTAAAGCTAAGGTATTTGCCCCCAATGATTTATACTCACTATGTTTATAATCTTGATTGATAATCACCATATAATCTTGATCATCAAAGGTATTAAATAAGACCATATTCTTAATATAATAATCGATATAAGCATCATCTATCGAAGTACCAAAGTACTTATCATCGATGAGTAATTTCTTATCGATTGCCATATCATAATAATAACCATCATCACGATGAGTAATCATATAATAAACGGTTCTTTTATTTCTTGAGACACTTAGATTACAACCATCCATACAAGTCTTCTTTAAAGAATATTTACCACTTAGATAGATTCTTTTAAATTTAATATTAGAAAGATCATAAAATTCTTCTTTGATTTTTAAAGGGGTTTTAACAAAGTCTTGCATATTATCTAAATGTTCTAAAGCATTGATAGCTTCTAATGTTAAATAGCTCAATACTAAAACACTGATGATAATAATATAAGCTCCGATAAAATTCCTCTTTTTATTCATAAAATCATCTCTAATCTATCTTATATAAGTAATCGGCATTATTGATTATAAAACCCATATTCTTTAAGACTTCCATAAGACGGCTTCTTACAGGATAAAGACCAATCTCTAACTTACGATTAGTAAGATTAGAGATTAAATTGATAAGATCTTGATAGATATCATCACTATTAGCATATAAACTATTGATAAAAATAGAATCCGTAATGAGAGAAAAACGAGCAACCCCAATAACTTGATTATCATCATCTCTAACAATCGCCATATTGGTATTATCGAGATGAATATCATTGATACTTGGAAGTTCATCCGTAAAATCATTCATAAAAGCCATATTGCTCTTTAAAACATCGATATAATTATTATAAAGATAGGTTCTTACATCATCACTCTTATCATTGATATTGATATTATTCTTGATCGGATAGATCTTATTATCGACATTCGGTTTTACAAAGTTAATAAAACTACATTTGAAATCACAACTCTTTAAAATACTATCCATAACTTCCTTATATGGGAAATTATCATAGATAATATTTAAACCTCTTTCATCTTCCTTTAAGACATCGATCGTAAAACGTAATAACTCTTTAATCTCTAAAACCGTATTACCATTATCATAGATATCACCAATATAATATTGATTATTGATGATATTAACAACGATCATCATATCGATCTTATCCTTGATAAGACGAGCACAGATGATCTTGCTAACCCCTAATGAGGATTCGATATTACGCATTAAAGAATCACTATAGCGATTCATCTTTATATAAGCATCACTGATTTTACTCATATCATCGATCGTTAAATTCTTAAGCATTTTCTTCACCCCATTTACATAACGATATTATATCAAAATAATACACTAATATCAAAAAAAGATTATTCAAATCTTGAATAATCCTTAATTTTCACCTGTATTTAACATGGTCGTAATAAAAACGCCATATCCTTTCTTAACATCTTCCACCACGACATGGGTAACGGCACCAAATATTTTATCATCTTGAATGATTGGGGAACCACTCATTCCTTGAACGATACCACCACATTCCTTTAATAAACGTTCATCCGTAATCTCAAAATAGATATTCTTAATATCACTATCCTCATCGATCTTGGTAATATTGATGCTATATTCTTCGATATCATGACCACTTAAGACGGTTCTAATGAAAGCTTTACCTGTATGTAATTCCTCCTTCGTACCAACCTTTAGAAGTTTGCCATTATATTCCTTGGAATAAATACCATAGATACCATAATCGGTATTCTTAGCAATATCTCCATAGGTTGAAGATATTTCAAACTTCGCGTTTTTAGTACCTGGTTTACCATTGATCGAACGATCGATGGATGATACTTCACTTTTGAAGATCTTACCATCCTTAAGCTCTAAACGCTTATTGGTATTGCTTTCGATGATCTCATGACCTAAAGCACCATAGATTTTGGTACCCGGATCCACATATGTTAGAGTACCAATACCACTGATAGAATCCTTAACATATAAACCCGTCTTATAGATACCATTGATCTTCGTTAGATGGAAGGTGATATCCTTCGTATTATTTCCCCTTTTAATGGTTAGGTTTACTTCATTATCCTTAGCATAAAAGTCGATCTTTTTAACGAGATCATCGATATCGTCAACATCTTCTCCACCAACCTTTAAGATATAATCCCCAATATTGATATCATTATCTAAAAAAGTACCATCAACCTCATAAAAACCGATTACTAATACTCCCTTAGCATTGATTTCAATCCCAACGTTATTACCACCCGCATAGATATATTCGGAATACGCTAAAACGTTGAAGGGACTTAAGAGTAAAAGACCTAATAATAGCAATTTTAATCTTTTCATACTACCACCATTATTATTATGGTCAAAAAAAGAAATATTATGACATAATACTTCTTTATTCGCTTACTTCAAAATCAGCTAGTTCACCATTTTCCTTAAGGATCTTATTAACGGCTTCGGTAGCATTGTTTAATTTATCATTACAGGTCTTTACGATCTTCATCGCTTCTGTATATTTTGCAATGGAACTCTCTAGATCAGCATTACCATTCTCTAAATCCTTAACAATGGTTTCTAGTTCCGTCATCAATTCTTCAAATTTTTTCTCTTCATTATTTTTTGCCATATTATTTAACTCCCTCTACGATAGCATCGATCGTGCCATCTAATAATTTTATATTAACTAAATCCTTTTTCTTAAGTTGTTTCGAACTCTTAATAACTTCATTACCTTTCTTCGTAATCGAATATCCTTTACCTAAAACATTTAAGGGATTAAGAAGTTCTAATTTATTGATATATAACTCTAAAGTATTATGATACATCATAAATAGTTCATTAGGATTTAATAAGATATGATTTTTCTTGATGCTATCAAAACGACTTTGGGCATTGATAAGACGATATTGAATCGTTTGATTAAGTCTTGTAATAAAGGAATCAAGTTTTTGTTCTTTGATCTCAAATGATGCTAATGGATTTGATAAGACATAACTCGTAGATAAAGTATCTAAACTCTTCTTAAGGAGTTCAATCTTACTCATAATACATTTATTAAGACGAATCTCTTCTTGTTTGATATAGTTAAAGATATCGGCCATATTAGGAACAGCCATCTCCGCTGCTCCCGTTGGCGTTGGTGCTCTTAAGTCAGCGACAAAGTCCGCAATGGTAAAGTCAGGTTCATGCCCAACCGCACTGATGATAGGAATCCTTGACGCATAGATAGCTCTTGCAACCATCTCTTCATTGAATGCCCATAAGTCTTCGATGGAACCTCCACCACGACCAACGATTAAAACATCTAAATCATATTCTTGCGCTTTTTCAATCTGTCTTACGATATCGAATTTTGCATCCTCACCTTGAACTAAGGATGGAAAAAGAATGGTTTCACATAAGGGAAATCTTCTTTTAATCGTACTTAAGATATCTCTAATAGCAGCTCCCGTAGGTGCCGTTACGATACCGATATGTAAGGGATATTTAGGAATCGCTTTCTTATGTTCCGAAGCAAATAACCCCTCATCCATGAGTTTCTTCTTTAGTTCTTCAAACTTTCTTAAAAGATCCCCATTACCAGCAAGATTCATCTTTTCGACATATACTTGGTAATTACCATTAGGAACATAGACGCTAATCTTACCATCGACTAAAACCTCATCCCCATCCTTAGGTTCAAAGTTTAAGTTATCCGTATTAAAGGAAAACATCACCGCATTAATTCTTGATTCCTCATCCTTTAAAGTAAAGTATAAATGTCCCCTAGTATGTCCTTTAAAGTTAGAGATTTCCCCTCTAATATGAACATTACGACATTCCTCTTTGGAATCTAAAAAGTTTTTAATAGCTTGATTATATTGTGTTACTGAATAATATTTAATCTCTTCATTTTCCATAATCCACATCCTGTATAAATTATTATAGCAAAAAAACTATTTACTAGGAAATAGTTTTAAATCTTAAAGTCATCCTCTAATGAGAAATCAACATTTTCATTGATCCAATCCTTACGAGGTTCAACAGTATCACCCATCAAAACAGAAACTCTTTTCTCAGCTAAAGCCGCATCCGTAATATTAACCTTGATTAGATTACGGGTTTCTGGAGCCATGGTAGTAACTCTTAGAGGTTCAGGATTCATCTCTCCTAATCCTTTATATCTTTGAACACGATATTTAGAAGAATCTTTATCCTTCGTATATTCTTTGAATTCTTCATTCGTATAGCAGTAATGGATGTCCTTACCTTCCTCCACCTTAAATAATGGTGGCATCGCAATATAGAGATGTCCATGTTCGATTAAGGGACGCATGAAGCGATAGAAGAAGGTTAAAAGCAAACATTGAATGTGGGCACCATCATCATCGGCATCGGTCATAATGATAACCTTATCATAGTTGATATCATTGATATCGAATTCATTACCAACACCCGCACCAATACAATGGATCATCGTATTGATTTCTTCATTTTTGAAGGCATCAGCAATCGTTGCTTTTTCGGTATTTAAGATCTTACCTCTTAGTGGTAAAACACCTTGGAACTTACGATCACGACTCTTCTTAGCAGTACCACCGGCAGAATTACCCTCAACGATGAAAAGCTCATTGATCTTCGGATTTCTTGCTTGTGGTGGCGTTAATTTATCGGAAAGGCTGCGAGCTTCTTTCTTTTGTTTACCCTTACGGGCTTCATCTCTAGCCTTACGAGCAGCTTCACGAGCAAACTTCGATTTACCCATCTTCTCGACGATCGTCATGGCATCCTTACGATTCTCCTCAAGATAGAACTTCAAGGAATCATACACGATAGCTTCGACGACTGGTCTTGCTTCCGGAGTACCAAGTTTTCCCTTCGTTTGTCCTTCGAATTGTAATAGTTTTTCCGGAATCTTTAAATTGATAACAGCGGTTAAGCCCTCACGCACATCAGCACCATCGAAGTTCGTATCCTTGGCTTTCAAGATGCCATTGGCACGCGCATAATCATTGAATACTTTGGTAATACCGGTCTTAAAACCAACCTCATGGGAACCACCATCACTAGTCTTAACATTATTAACGAATGATAAAATGGATTCATTATACGTATCGGTATATTGCAATGCAATATCGACTTCGATGCCATTTTTAACCCCATGAATCGGTACAACACCATTTAAAGTCGTCTTATCTTCATTGATATATTCGACAAAGGAAATAAGGCCATTATCATAATGATATGTTACCTTCTTATCTTCAGCGGCATTTTCGATCTCTACCGTTAATTCCTTTAATAGAAAGGCACTCTCTTGCATTCTTTCACAGATCGTCGAATATGAGAATTGACAATTCTTAAAAATCTCATAATCTGGCATGAAGGTAACACAAGTACCGGTTTTCTTGGATTCTCCAATCTTCTTTAAGGGACTTTCGACTTCCCCGCCATTCTTAAAACGAATATTGGAGATGATGCCATCACGATAGATCGTAACATCCATCCATTTTGATAAAGCATTTACGACTGAAGCACCAACGCCATGAAGACCACCCGAAACCTTGTAGTTTCCCTCTTCGAATTTACCACCAGCATGCAAGATCGTATAGACGACCTCAGGAGTTGATTTACCAGATGCATGTTTACCAATCGGTACCCCACGACCATTATCCGCAATCATAATGGATCCATCCCCATTAAGACGAATCTTGATCGTATCGCCATAACCATTGATGATTTCATCGATACAGTTATCGATAATCTCCCATGCTAAATGATGAAGACCTTTCTTATCGGTTGAACCAATATACATACCAGGTCTTTTTCTTACCGCTTCCAAACCTTCAAGGATTTTTATTGCATTTTCATCATATTTTTTCGTTGTTGCCATCAAGTCTCACCTTAATTCAATTTATCATAAAAGTAAAAAAAAGACAACGAAATGTGTCTTATAAATGTAAACCTTGAGTCTCCTCTAAACGTCTCTTTAATTCATCGATACTCATCGAAACATTAGTTCTTTCTTCCCTTTCTTCGACAAGCTCTTCAGGAATCTCAATATATACTTGTTCAAACTCTACTACTTTCACTTTAGTTCTCCTTTATGGTATCATTTGATCCTTCCATCTTATTGAAATCGGGAAAATCAAAGATTTCCGTTTTCTCTCCTACATATTCCTTAGGTAGGGAGGTATCAACTGCTGTATTGATAGCATGATTGCTATAAGGTACGGAATCAAATGCTAAAGAGGTCTTACCAACTTCGGAACTACTAACAGGCGAATCATCGATTTTAACCTCTTCCCCCACATCTTCAAAATCACCACTAGCTTCCGGAATCTCCACGGTCTCACCTTCATCAACGATCCGTTTTTGGGGAAGTTCAATATCGACATATTCATCGGGCGAAACATTTTCCTCCACTAAAGGTTCACTATGCTCGATAACGACTGCTTCCCCTTCATCCTTATCATCATCACCTGTAGGTACAAAGATATCAACAGGTGTTTCATCCATCGTATTGATCGGACATAACTCTCTGATGAGTTCATCTGGTCTTTCTTCATTTTTAGGGGCATCTTCAACTTTTGGTTCTTCCACTACTTCACTAGGTTGTGGGACACTCACTGGTTCAACCGGTTTTTCTTCAGTAACTATTGGGGTAACAACTTCTGCACTTACCTTCTTACGACCTGATAGTAAGATCCCTACAAAGACCCCAACCACCAATAAAAGCAACACAATAAGGACAGGAAAGAAAGCATCACTCATGATAAACTTCTCAAACATATCCATATTCACACCCTCTATTCTATAATTAATAATAGCATAAAACCTAAATGCTAGCAATATGTCGAATTAAAAAAACACTATTATTAATAGTGTCTTTATCATCTAAAATAACCGTAAAATATCTTGGAAGGTTATATAAAGCATTAGAATCATTAGAAGGATAAAACCAACAGCATGGAACATTCCTTCGATCTTAGCATCAACCTTCTTACCAGTAACAGCTTCGATACCAACGAATAATACCCTTCCACCATCAAAGGCTGGGAATGGTAAGATATTGATAATACCTAAATTGATTGATAGATAAGCCATTAGATATAGGATATTAGCAAGGCCAAAAGCAGCAACTTGATTAACAACGGTATACATACCTACTGGTCCGGATAGACTATCAAGTCCTAACTTACCCGTAAATAAAGAACCAATCGTTAAAAGCATGATTTCGACGATACTACCAAATTTCTTAAAGGCATAACTCAAGGAATTAACAAAACCATATTTGATATCTCCAGAAGTACCAATACCAATCATCTTCGATACTTGAATATCTTCCTTTGCTAGATTATTTTCCTTAGCAATATCATCTAAGGTATGATCTTCGGTAATGCGAATATTCTCATCACCAACCAAAGCATATTCCACCGGTGTAAGCTTATAGGTTTCTTCCTTACCATCCTCATGTCTTACGACATATTCCATGGTATCACTCTCATGTTTTAGAGCATTAACGATACTGATCTTATCCCAAGTAGATATCTTATAACCATTGAGTTCGATGATCTCATCACCAACAACGATACCAGCTTCATATGCTGGGGAACCATCTTCAACATAACCAATCACACTTGATTGATCAGTGGATCCCCAAATCAAACTGATAAAGAATAAAAGGATGATAGCCGTAATGAAGTTCATCGTAACTCCTGCTACCAAGATCAAAACCCTTTGAAGTTTTGATTTATTACACATAAATTTATCCTTAGGAAGACTTTCATCATCTTCCCCTTCTTCACCAGCAAGTTGGCAATACCCACCAATCGGTAAAGCTCTTAAGGTATATTCTGTCGGATCATTCTTACGTCTAAAACCTAAAACCTTAGGTCCCATACCTAAAGCAAATTCATAGATATGAACACCACAAGCTTTTCCTAGTAAGAAATGTCCTCCTTCATGAACAAAGATTAAAACCGTTAACATCAATAATAAAACAACAATATTCCATATTACCGTATTCGGAAATTTAACCAATACAACAACAATAAAGATAATAATTGCTAGTAATAATAAGATATTCTTTAAGATATTATCTTCTTTAACTTCTTCTACTTTAACTTCTTTTTTAACTTCCTCTTTAGAAACACTTTCGGCTTTTACTACTTCTTTTTTTGTAACCTTTTTCTTCGTATTCTTCTTGTTTTTATTTTCTTTCGTATTTGCCATCAATCGTCCCTCCTATAAGAATTTTAACATAAATACAAAGGCAATCAAGATAAAGATGATACTATCTAAACGATCTAAGATTCCTCCATGACCAGGTATTAAATTAGAATAATCTTTAACATCATTTTCCCTCTTGATCAAACTGAAGAATAGATCACCAATTTGACCAATAACACTTAATATTATATTAATAATAACAATTTTTATAATATTCGTTGGTTCAAAGACCATAACATAATAAGTCGTAGCAACGATTGTCGCAACAATCGTACCAACGATGGAACCTTCAACGGTCTTATTAGGACTGATCTTAGTAAGTTTGGTCTTACCGATTAATTTTCCTCCTAATAATGCAAAGGTATCCGTTATACAAGCAATAATGATTACATGAATGAATAAATAGATCGACTCATTATATAACATGATAAAGAGATTGAAGACCGTTCCAATAAAGATCGTAATAGCGGCTAAATAGAAGGCTTCACTCGAACTATATTCATGTTTTTTAAATAGTACGGCGGGACCTAGGATAAGCAAGAAGACCAAAGATAAGGTTTCATAACTTAGACCAAAGGCCAAGGAATAACCATCGATATTAACATATGTTAAAGCAAGCATACAGATAAGACCGATGATTTTCATAATCGTTGGAATATGATAATCCTTACGAACATCCAATAGTTCCTTAAAAGCTACAACCGCTAATAAAGCAACACCGATATCAAAAACGATACCCCCAAAATATAATATGGGCAAAACAATGGCTATCATTACGATAGCACTTAATATTCTTTTCTTCATAAAATTCACCTATCTTGATGACCAACTAGTCGGTAATGGTACAGTCTTAGCAGCATCGACAAGATGTGCCTTCCAATTGTTATAACCGAAATAATCCTTATCATACCAACCAGTGGCTAAACTGAAATGTAAATGGGCGCCAGCGGTACAAGTATCATAAGACTTCGTCGTTTTACCACCAGATAGACCGATAACAGTCTCATTCGTAACGACTTGACCAACCTTAACCTTAATCTCTAAAAGATGCATATAGGTACTCGTCCACTTCTTACCATTGACAATGTGTTGGATATAAACCATATTACCACCACAAGAACTCTTACGCGTAATTCTGGAAACCGTACCATTAGCAGTTGCATAAACGTTGGTTCCTTCAGCGACAGCTATATCGGTACCACTATGGAAGGAATTAACCTTCTTGGTTATCGGATGGGTACGATAGCCAAATGGTGAAGTAATCTTACCTTTAACCAATGGACGTCTTAACATCTTATCACCAGCAACTTTAAGACATGATTCCAAACTCTCGTTTTCCTTACAACCTAAATCTTCATACATCTTAATGGAATCCTTAACAGATTTGATTTCGGAAGCAATATCCAAATACATATCATCCAAGCTATCGATTTCTTTATCCAAGCTCTTGATATCTTTAGCTAAATCATCGATTTGGGAATTTAGTTTTTCTTCCTCTTTTTCCAAATCAACTTTCAATTGATTATTTCTTTCAATCTTGGTCTTCCATTCCGTTATTTGATTCTCTTGATAATCCATTACTTGTTCCATAATAGCATAACGATATATCAACTCTTCATAACTATCAGCATTGAAGATATATTCAAGATATACATTATCTCCTTGGGATATTTGATATGCACTTACCAACTCTTGAAGTTTATCCTTACCAAGTTTAATCTCTTCATCTAACTTTTGACTTTCGTTCATCGCATCGGTAATCTTTTGTTGATTTTCGATGATTTGATTTTGTTTATAAGAGACATTATTCTTAGCCGAATTAAGTTCACTCTTTTTACTATTCTTCTTAGCTTGATTGCTCGCTTGTTCAGCTTGTAAATCCTTTAATAATTTACGATAATCCGCTAAGGTATTAGCTTTCTTAGCCGCTTCGGGAGCTACCAAACACATGGGAAGAATCAGTAAAGTAAAAGCAAATAAGATCATTAAACATTTATTTATCTTTCTTATCATATCTTCAAGAATCTCCTTACTGCATGGGTTGAACCAAACATACCCACAACACCACCAACGATCAATAAAACTAAGCTCGTCAAATAAACGATATCACTTGGTTTTACTAAAACGATGAGTTCCGTAAATAATTTTCCCCCAATATAATCATATAAGAAAGCATAACCATAGATTGTTAAAAGGATCGGTATAATAGAACCAATAACACCTAGGATAAAACCTTCGATCAAGAAAGGTAATTTAATAACGATATTACTCGTTCCTACTAAACGCATAATATTGATCTCATTTCTTCTTGAGAAGATCGTAATCTTAATCGTATTCGTTATTAAGAAAGCCGTAACGATTATTAAACCAATAACCGCAATAATACATCCATTTTTAATAACATCAAACATCGATACCAATTTCTTAACCAAGGTTTCCCCATATTTAACACGGGTAACCTTTTCGATCTCTTTTAACTTTTTAGCTGTACTATCGATCTTACGTACATCTTTAACACTGACAACGAAAGCTGATTGAATTGGTGAAGTATCAAGGACATCTAAGATTTCCTTCATATCTTCATCTTCACTCATTTGTTCCATAATTTCCTCTTTGGAATTATATTCAACACTGCTAACATTATCCATATTTTCAATCACATCTTTAATATCAGCAATATCCCCTTCTGTAGCATTAGCATCGACAAACGTTACAATCGTTAATACATTTTCAATATCACTCGTAATATTACGAACATTATAGGTAACAAGTAAAGCAATAGCAACTAAGATCAAGGTTACTGCTGTACAAGATATCGAAGCCATACTTAATGAGAAATTACGAAATACACTTTTAAAAGCATCTTTAATGCTCTTCTTAATAATTCTAAGAATTTTCATTTTGAATATAACTTCCTTTCTCCTTATCGCTTACGATAACCCCATCATGAACACAAACAACTCTTTTCTTCATACGATTAACGATGTCCTTATCATGCGTGGCCATAATAACCGTCGATAACATATCCTTATTGATAGTTTCGATAACATCCATGATCTCACGACTCATCTTAGGATCCAAGTCTCCTGTAGGTTCATCACAGATGATAAGTGACGGTTCATTAACGATTGCTCTAGCAATACAAACCCTTTGTTGTTCACCACCGGATAATTGATTAGGGTAACTCTTAAGCTTATCCTTAAGACCAACTCTTTCCACCGCTCTTAAAACCTTATCACGAATATCGGATGATTTCATACCATAGCTTTCCAATGGATAAGCAATATTCTCATAAACCGTTAGTTTAGGTAAGAGTTTGAAGTCTTGGAAGACGACCCCAATCTTACGACGTAATTTATATACATTACCATTCTTTAGCTTACCAACATTGATTCCCCCAACAAAAACGGAACCCTTGGTGGGTTTTTCTTCACGATATAATAATTTGGTTAGAGTTGATTTACCACTACCACTCTCACCAATAATAAAAACGAACTCTCCTTTAGATATGGATAGATTCGCATCGGCTAAAGCTGTAACTCCATTTTCATAAACTTTAAAAACATTCTTTAGTTCTATGAACTCCATAGCATCACCTTATTCACAATAATTATATCATACATACGACTCATTTTATATGAAAATCATATGAAAATGTCAAACAAAGAAAAAGGAACCAGGGCTTAACTGGTACCTCTTATAAGTGTCTTCCTCCCGGAGCTGGTCCACCACCATGCATCGAAGATAATGGCATCATACCAGGACCTAAAGGCATCATACCCATTCCCGGTAAATGGCCAGCATGGTCATCCAAGTTATATTCATGCATGATCGTATCAAGAACATTCATGCGGTTAATCGTTCCATAATATGCCCTAGCTTGAGCTTCTCTTTTCGCTCTACTAGCACGTGCTCTTTGAACTCTTTGAATATCAGCACGATCCGGAATATCAACAGCAGACGCATATATCGGACGATTGATATAATCATACATCTCCTTAGCATCCTTAGCAGCTTCCAATAAGTCATCAAGATATTGATGTTGATCGATATGATATTCTTCACGTTCACGAGCATATTTCTTAAAAGCTTCCATCGCTTGAACATCACTCTTATCAACAGGAATATAATTACCATTCTTATCCTTTGGTATTTCAATATCGATAAATTCCTTTAAAGGATCACTTTCTGAAGCATAGAAACTATCACGAACATAATCAAAACGTTCCCCAGAGAAAACCTCTCTTAATGGAGCATGTCCACGATAAATAGCACTATCTCCTGGAACCTTTAAGAGATATCCTAACTTATCAAGTAATTTACCATCCTTCGAAAGTTTAGGACCTATCGGAACATTATTAGCTCCATAAACCCTTGGTTCAAATAGATAGATTTCATCTTCAGCAATTCTTCCATCTTTAAGGCGAACCCTAACTGTTCCCTTAAGTAAAACATCTTGATCGATATCAAAACGGGTTGCTTCCTTAATAGAAACGCTCTT
>CANQQK010000027.1 GCA_947626015.1 uncultured Bacilli bacterium
ATAGTAGTTTTAAAAATATATTTGGAAGGTGATTTTAATGAAATTAATCGTCGGTTTAGGTAATCCCGGACGTGAATATTATTTTACTAGACATAATATTGGTTTTATTGTTCTAGAAAATTACTTACCTGATGTTAGATGGTCAGAAAAGTTTAATGGACTTTATTATAAGACCGATATTGATGGGGAAACCTATATGTTTTTAAAACCTCAAAGTTATATGAATCTATCTGGTGGGGTTGTTAAGAAATATGTTGATTATTTTAAAATCGATATTAAAGACATTTTAGTTATTCATGATGATTTAGATTTACCAATAGGCAAGTTTAGAATTAAGATTAATTCGAGTGCTGGAGGACATAATGGTATCAAAGATATTATTAATTGTTTAAATACCAATGCTTTTGCACGTTTGAAGATTGGTATATCTAATGATAAAGAGATGGATACTAAAGATTATGTCTTAGGTAAATTTTCGAAAAATGATCTCAAGATTATTGAAGATAATCTTCCTAAATTCTATAAGATTATTGAAGAATTTGATTATGATCATATAACAGATCTTATGAATAAATATAATTAATTAGAGGTTTTCTTATGGATATATTTAAGAATATATTTAAATATGAAAATCATGCAACAGTATGTGGTTTAACTGAAGAATTAAATATTATCTATATTAAAAATTTATTAGATATCCAAGATGATTTTATCTTAGTTTTAGCTAATACTTTGTATGATGCTAATAAGATCTTTCAAAGATTAAAAACATACACTGATGATGTATGTCTTTTTCCGATGGATGATTTTATTGCATCAGTAGCACTTGCAGTATCTCCCGATTTAAAGATTAAAAGATTAGAAACTCTAGAGCGAATTAAGAATGGTAAAAAGGCCATTATTGTAACTAATCTAATGGGATATCTAAGATATCTTCCTTCGATAGAAGAATCGGATAAGATTACTTTAAAATTAGAAGAAAATCAAAATATTGCACGTAATGAATTAATTGAACGTGTTGAACAATTAGGTTATAAAAAAGAATCCTTAGTTACTGCAACTGGTGAATATGCTATTCGTGGTTTTATAATGGATATCTTTCCCATTGAAAGTGAACATCCAATTAGAGTAGAGTTCTTTGGTGATACGATAGAATCAATTCGTTATTTCAATGAAGATACCCAATTATCAATCAATGAAATATCGGCATTTAATATTCTTCCTTTCGAAGAAGTAGAAACATCTTTAAACAGTTCCTTATATGATTATCTTCATAATCCTTATGTCATCGTTATCGATGAAAATCAAGTATTAAATGGTTATGAAAAATTAAAAGATGATATGCGTTCTTATACGCAATCAAAAAATATCGATGAAGATATATCATATATGTATCGTTATGAAGATATAAATCCCGAAAAGAAAATCAATATTGAAACAATCAATAATATCAATGGTTCTATTAATTATGATTCTCATGATCTATTAAAGTTTCGTGGGGATTATGATAAATTAAAATCTTTCTGTGAAGAAAATGTTGGTAAAAAATATGTCGTAATATGTCTTTCTAAAGATCGGCAAATAGAGAGAATCAAAGAATTATTTTTAGAGTATAATTATGGTTCCATAATCAAAGATAAAATTAATATTATCAATAAAAAGATGAATGAAGGTTTTATTTTTGGTGATTATATTTTTATTTCGGAATATGATATCGAAGATATTAAAGTGGTTAATAATTATCGTAATACTTATCGTATGGGGCGAAAGATTAAAGGTTTTGATGATATCAAAGTTGGTGATTATGTTGTTCATGCGCAACATGGTATTGGTATCTATGGTGGTATTAAACCGATTGAGAAAAGTGGTATGGTTAGGGATTATATCTTAATTAATTATCAAGGTAATGATAAAGTTTATGTACCGGTAGAAAAGATCACGAGTATCTATAAATATGCTGATGCTGATGGAACACCACCAAAGATCAATAAACTTAATTCTACTACTTGGGCAAAGACTAAGTCACGCGTACGTTCAAAGATTCATGATATCTCCGATGAATTAATCAAACTCTATGCCGCAAGATCTAATATTCAAGGTATAAAGTTTAAAGATATCGTTGATGAAGTTGTATTTGGCTCTTCATTTGAATATAATGAAACGAGTGATCAAATAAAGTGTATTAAAGAAATCGATAATGATTTAAAGAGTGCGGTACCCATGGATCGTCTACTATGTGGGGATGTTGGTTTTGGTAAAACTGAGGTAGCATTTAGGGGAATGTTTAAAGCCGTCATGAATGGATATCAAGTAGCGTATCTATGTCCAACTACTTTATTATCACGTCAACAATATCAAAATGCGTTAGAGCGTTTTAAAGATTTTGCTATCAATATTGCTTTATTAAATCGTTTTACGACCCCAAAGGAAGTAAAAAGAATTATTGAAGGTTTAAAGATGGGAACGATTGATATCGTTTTTGGTACCCATAAACTTCTTAATGATAAGATTGAATATAAAAACTTAGGATTACTCGTTATCGATGAAGAACAAAGATTTGGTGTTACCCATAAGGAAAAGATTAAGAAGTATAAAAATGATATCAATGTTTTAACACTATCAGCAACCCCAATCCCAAGAACTTTAGAGATGGCGATGAGTGGGTTAAGAGATCTATCCATTATCGATACAGCACCAATTGATCGATATCCGGTACAAACCTATGTCTTAGAAGAAAATGATGTCATCATCAAAGATGCTATCTATAAAGAACTCGCTCGTGATGGTCAAGTATTTATTCTCTATAACAAAGTTATGGATATCGATAGTATGGCTGATCGTATCCGCCGTCTTACTCCAGAAGCTCGTATCGTTATTGCTCATGGACAAATGGAAAGAGATGAACTCGAAGATAAAGTATCAGCATTCATCGATCATGAATATGATATTCTTATCTGTACGACCATTATCGAAACCGGTATTGATATCCCTAATGTTAATACCTTAATCGTTATCGATGCGGATAATTTTGGCCTTGCTCAATTATATCAATTACGTGGTCGTGTTGGTCGTAGTAATAAGATTGCTTATGCTTATCTTATGTATAAACCATCAAGGATTTTAACGGAAACTGCTATTAAACGTTTGCAATCGATTAAAGACTTTACCGAACTTGGTAGTGGTTACAAGATTGCCATGCGTGATTTAGCAATCAGAGGAGCTGGAGATTTCCTTGGTAGTGAACAAGCTGGTTTTGTTGAATCCGTTGGTCTAGAACTCTATACCGAAATGGTTAATGAAGAACTTGAACGTCAAAAAGGTAATATACCAGAAACTGAAGAAGATAAAAATCCATTGATTGAAGTCGATAATCATATCTCTGATGAATATGTTAAAGAAGAAAATCTAAAGATTGAAATTCATCAACTTATCAGTGGTATTAAAGATGAAGCAACTCTTCAAAGTGTTAAAGAAGAAATTCAAGATCGTTTTGGCCATATCTCAGATGAATTAGATATCTACATGCATGAAGAATGGTTTGAACATCTTGCTGATGAATTAGGTATTAAAAGAGTATTAAAAGTTAATAATAATATTGAAATTATTTTACCTGAAGAAGTATCTAATAAATTAAGTGGTGATAAGTTATTCTTAATGACTTATAACATCCATCCTAAATTTAGATTAAGTTATAAAATGAAACAAATTCATATAACTTTACCATTATTACATTTAGAAAAACACTTCATCTATTATGAAGTAAAATTATTGGATGCTATTCATAACATGTTAATAAAATAACTTGCTTTATAAAATTAGATATGCTATATTAACCATGTTGAACGAAGAAGGAAAGAAGCAATATGAAAGCTTTATTAGAGAGTCTGGTTAGGTGAAAGCAGATAAGTAATAGTATTGTCGAATGGGTCTGGAGTTTAAATCGTTAATCGCGTTAAAGATTGAAGTGCATGATATAAGTCGTGAATTAAGGTGGTACCGCGAAATATTATTTCGTCCTTAAGTTCATGGCTTTTTTATTTTATAAAAGTTATGTATTTTATCTTAATGAATGATAATGAATTGAAAGGAGTTTATTATATGGAAAAAGAAAAATTTTATATTTCAACAGCAATAGCATATACTTCCAGTAAACCACATATTGGTAATACTTATGAGATTGTTTTAGCAGATGCTATTGCGCGTAATAAGAGATTAGAAGGTTATGATGTTTATTTTCAAACAGGAACCGATGAACATGGTGAGAAGATTGAAATTAAAGCTCGTGAGGCGGAAATTGAACCTCAAGAGTATGTTGATAAGGTAGCAGGAGAGATTAAAACAATTTGGGATTTGATGAATACCACTTATGATCGTTTTGTTAGAACGACTGATCCTGCCCATGAGAAGGTTGTTCAACATATCTTTAAAAAGATGTATGATAAAGGAGATATCTATAAGGGAGAATATAAGGGTTTATATTGTACACCTTGTGAATCTTTCTGGACGGAAAGTCAATTGGTTGATGGTAAATGTCCTGACTGTGGTAGAGAAGTTGAAGAAAAGAGTGAAGAAGCTTACTTCTTTAAACTATCTAAATATCAAGATCGTTTAGTTGAATATATTGAAAGCCATCCGGAATTTATTCAACCCGAATCTCGTAAGAATGAAATGATCAATAACTTTATTAAACCAGGATTACAAGATCTATGTGTATCAAGAACATCATTTAAATGGGGAATCCCCGTTGATTTCGATGATAAGCATGTCGTATATGTTTGGTTAGATGCCCTAACTAACTATATAACCTTCATCGGTTATGATGTTGATAATGAGAATGCTGAATTTAAGAAATTATGGCCTGCTGATCTACACCTAATTGGTAAGGATATTATTCGTTTTCATACCATCTATTGGCCTTGCTTCTTGATGAGTTTAGATATTCCGTTACCTAAACAAGTATTTGGTCACCCATGGCTTTTATCTGGTGGCGATAAGATGAGTAAATCCAAAGGTAACATCCTTTATGCTGATGATTTAGTAAGTAAATATGGTTTAGATGTTATTAGATATTTCGTCTTACATGAAATACCTTTTGCGGATGATGGTATCATTACCGAAGAATTAATCGTTGAAAGAAATAATTCGGATCTTGCCAATATCTTAGGTAATCTAGTTAATCGTACCATTGCGATGTCTAATAAATATTTTGATGGCATCGTAGAAAATAAAGGTGTCACTGGGGAACCAGATGAAGCCCTAATAACTAAGCTATCATCTCTAGGTAAGAATGTTAAAGAAAAGATGGATCATCTTCGTATAGCTGATGCTATCGATGAAATATTTAATTGCTTACGTGCAAGTAATAAATATATCGATGAAACAACTCCTTGGGTTTTAGCAAAAGATGAAGCCCAAACTGATCGTTTAAAGACCGTTCTTTATAATTTAACAGAATCTATAAGAATCTGTGCTGTATACTTACAACCATTCTTACCAGATACTGCGGAAAAGATATTTAAATATATCAATACTGATTTAACCTCATATGAAAGTGCTCAAACCTTCGGTGGTTATGCATCTAATACTAAGGTTAATGAAAGTGAAATCTTATTTCAAAGAATCGATAATAAGTAAAAAGTCATTTATGACTTTTTTCTTTAGGAGGTAAATATGTTTACGGATACACATGCCCATATTTTTAAGGAATATTATGAGGATATCGATAAAGTTATTAAAGATGCTAAGATGAATGGGGTAAATAAGATTATCTGTGCCTCAACAAAGATTAGTGATGCTAAAGAAATAATTAAGACCTCTTCTTCATATAATGAAATGTACTACTGTTTAGGTATTCATCCTGAAGAGGTTAAGGAAAACCTTGATGAATTAAAAAGGTTAATCGAAGAGGTTAAGGATGATCCTAAATTTGTTGGTATCGGAGAGATTGGTCTTGATTACCATTATGGTAAGGAGACGAAGGATAAACAGTTAAAGTATTTTGATGAACAATTATCCTTAGCTGAAGAGTATCATCTCCCGGTAGTAATTCATAGTCGTGATGCCACCCAAGATACCATCGACATATTAAAAAAACATCATGTGAAAGGTATCATGCATTGTTTCAGTGGTAGTAAGGAAACCGCTAAGATTCTTATGGATATGGGATTATATTTTGGTGTTGGGGGAGTAATGACTTTTAAGAATGCTAAGATCGATGAAGTAATCAAAGATATTCCCTTAGAGAGAATCGTTTTAGAAACCGATTCCCCATATCTAACTCCTGAACCTTATCGTAAGTATCAAAATGAACCGAAGTATATTAAAACCATCGCCGAACATTTATCAGAAGTTAAAATTATACCACTAAATGAGCTTTCTGTGGTAATAAATAAAAATGTTAAAGATATTTTTGACATTTAATATGTAAAATGCTACAATAGGATTGTAGGGTGATAATAGTATGAGTAAGAAATTTTCTAAGGTTATTAATGCAACAAAAGTTATATTATTAATTGCTGCTGTAATCGCTATGCAAAAGGTTAATGTAGTAAATGCAAATGAGAAATTAACAAATGAAAATTTAAATAAAACAATTGATTTAACAGCAATGGCTGTTAAAGTTAATGAGATTCAAATGAATGATGTTTATTATCCATTAGATACCTTCACTGGTGATCTAACAGGATATGGAGCTCATTGTCCATTATGTAGTGGCTTCTTAGGTTGTACGGGTGAGTACGTTGGTGATGGTACCACAACCTATAATGATGAAACCTATGGTAATGTTCGTATCGTAGCTTCAAGTAAGAACCTTCCTTGTGGATCTGTTATTACTTTCGATGCTGGATATATCAGTAAAGATCCAGTAGTAGCTATTGTACTTGATCGTGGTGTTTTAGGTAATGATATCGACTTACTTGTTCCATCAGAGGAATATGCTTTTAAGAATGTTGGTCGTCATAAGATTACCTATGATGTCTTAAGATTTGGATGGCAAAGAGAAACAGCATAAGTTGTTTCTTTTTTTATGGCTCTAATTATGCTAAAATTTATCCAAGAGGGATTATTATGGATTTTAATTTTAAAAAACGTTATGGCCAAAACTTTTTACAAGATAAAAACATTATCGATAAGATAATCTTATCGATAATACCTAATCCCGATGATTTAATTATTGAAATTGGTTTAGGTAGTGGAGCTTTAACTAAACACTTAGTTACGAAGAGTAACTATTATCTTGGTTATGAAATTGATTTAGATGTTAAAAAATATTTGGATCAATATATTGATGAAACCCATAACATCATCTATGATGATTTTTTAAAACGTAATATATTAGAAGATATCAAAGATATACCTTATAAAAATATCTATCTTATCGGTAATCTGCCTTACTATATAACTACACCAATCATCTTACATATCTTAGAAAGTAAGATACCGATTAAAGAATGTGTCTTTATGGTTCAAAAGGAAGTAGCATTAAGATTTACTTCTAAACCAGGTACTAGAGATTATGGTTCCATAACCGTTTTACTAGATTACTATGCTGATGTTAAATATCTCTTTGAGGTTAAAAGAGGTTGTTTCATACCTTCACCAAATGTCGATAGTGCCGTTATTAAGCTTAGTATGAAGGAAAGAGAAGAAATCGATATAGTTAAGTTTAATAACTTAGTTCGTGATGCTTTCCAATTTAAAAGAAAGAATCTTCGAAATAATTTAAAAAAGTATGATCAAGATAAATTATTAGAGGTACTTAATAAACATGGTTTTGGTTTAGAAAATCGCGCAGAAGATTTACCTGTTGAAGTATTTATTGATCTAACGAAAAATATCTAAGATTTCGTAATTGTAAACAAGTATATAAAAAATACTTGTTTCTTTAAAATGTAGTATAATATTCTTTAGTGGAAAGGATATACGTGTGAGATTTAGTAAATCTACTTTCTACTAATTATGAAGTGGAGTGAAATAATGTATAGTGTATTAGATTACTTGAAAGATGCAACTAAGAAAAATAAGGATAAAATAGCAGTAATCGAAGAAGATAAAACTATTACTTATGAAAATTTAAATAACTATGCTCAAAGTGTTGGTACTTATATAGGTTCTAAAGGTTTATTTAATGAACCTATAATCGTCTTTATGGATAAAGGTATTGATGCTTTAATAGCCTTTTTAGGTATTGCTTATAGTGGATGCTTTTATTCCCTTATCAATCCAGAATTACCAGAGAGTAGAGTAAGTCAGATAAGTGAAACCTTAAAGGCCAAGATCGTCATTACGGATCATGACTATTATGATCTAGCTAAGACTTACTTTAATGGTATAAATATCGTTTTAATCGATGAAATAAAAAAGACGAAGATTGATGAGGATATTTTAACGAAAGCCCAAATAAAACATATCGATTATGATCCTTTGTATGTTAATTTTACTTCAGGATCAACGGGTGTACCAAAGGGTGTGGTGATATCCCATCGTTCGGTTATCGATTTTATCGATAAGTTTAGTGAAATATTTAAATTCAATAAAAATGATCGAATCGCTAATCAAGCTCCATTTGATTTTGATGTCTCCGTTAAAGACATCTATACATCATTAAAGATGGGAGCAACATTAGTAATTGTACCAAAATCATATTTTTCCAATCCTAGTAAGTTACTTGATTATCTATGTGATAATAAAGTTACTAATCTTACATGGGCAGTATCAGCATTATGTTTGATTACGACTTTCCATGGACTTGATTATAAGGTACCAAAAACGGTTAAAAGAATAATCTTCTCAGGTGAAGTAATGCCGATAAAACATTTAAACATCTGGCTAGAGCATTTACCTAAGACGATGTTTGTTAATATCTATGGCCCAACGGAGATTACTTGTAATTGTACTTATCATATCATCGATAAGAATAAGACCTATGAAAAATTACCTATTGGTAAGGCTTTTCCAAATGAAAGAGTATTCTTACTTGATGAAGATGATAAAGAGATAACAAGTATTAATAAAGTTGGTGAGATATGCGTTAGTGGTACTTCGCTAGCATTGGGTTATTATAAGAATGAAGACCAAACTACCAAACATTTCATGCAAAATCCATTAATCGATGCTTATTTAGAAAATATCTATCGTACTGGTGATTTAGGTTTCTATAATGAAGCTGGTGATTTGGTATTTAATGGTCGTAAGGACTTCCAAATAAAATACTTAGGTCATCGTATCGAACTAGAAGAAATCGATAAAGCCTTAATGGATATTAAGGAAGTCGTAAGAGCATGTACGATCTTTGATGAAGAGAAATCTAAATTATATGGTTTCTATATCGGTAATATTGATAAGAAGGAATTACATGAAAAGCTAAGTAAGACTTTACCAGTATTTATGATACCGACAAAATTAATACCAATGGAAGAATTTCCCATGACTAAAAATGGTAAGATTGATCGTAAACGTTTAATGGAGGGATTAAAGAATGGATTATAAAAAGATTATCGCTACTTATGGAACTCCATGTTACTGTTATGATACCAATACCTTACTCGATAGAATAGAGTACTTAAAAGATAAGCTCAAAGGTAAGAAAATCGTTTATGCAATTAAAGCTAATACCTTTATCGTAAAAGAATTAGTTGATAGTGTTTCAAGATTAGAGATATGTTCACCAGGTGAATACCATATCGTTAAACGTTTAGGTATTAGCGGTGATAAGATGGTTATATCGGGAGTATATAAAGATTATGATACGATTGATGAAATCATGAGAGATAATGATGTTTTAAGATATACCATTGAATCATTAGAGCAATATCATCTATTACAAGAGTTATCGAAAAAACATCATAAAGATATCAATGTCTTAATACGTTTAACATCCGGTAATCAATTTGGTGTATCTGTTGATGATTTAAAAAGTATTATTAGAGATAATAATGATGAACATCTTCAAATAAAAGGTATTGAATATTTTTCTGGAACCCAAAAACATTCCTTAAAACGTTTAGAAAAAGAAATCGATAAATTAAATGATTTAGCAAATGAATTAAAGGAAGAGTTTAACTATGTTCCCGAAGAGATTGAATATGGACCAGGATTACCAATATTCTATTTTCAAGATGAAGAGTTTGATGAAGATAGTTTCTTAGATGAACTTAATAATCTTCTAAAGAGATTAGATAAATATCATGTATCTTTAGAGATAGGAAGAAGTATTGCCTCATCTTGTGGTACCTATTTAACCCAAGTTGTTGATTTAAAAGAAAATCAAAATGGTTTATTCGCTATCGTTGATGGTGGTATTCACCATTTAGTGTATTATGGTCAAACAATGGCAATGCGTATACCACATTTTGATCTTATACAAAAAGAAAAAGGGGATAATAAAACCTATAACATCTATGGTTCCTTATGTACCATTAATGATTGTTTAGTTAAAAATCTAGAAGTACCAAAATTACATATTCATGATGTCTTCGTCTTTAAGAATGTTGGTGCATATAGTGCTACTGAAGGTATATCTTTATTTCTAAGTAGAGATTTACCTAAGATTATTTTAATAGATAAGAATCATGAATTTCATCTATTAAGAGATACCATTAAAACAAGTGATATTAATTATCCAAACTATGAAGGAGAGAAGTAAAATGGAAAAATTGATTGAAATATTAGAAGAATTACAACCAGAGGTTGATTATGAAACATGTGAGAATCTAGTTGATGGAAGATATTTAGATTCCTTAACGATTCTATCTTTAGTATCAGAAATCGAAGATGAATTCGATGTCGAAATACCAACTGTAGAAATTATACCTGCTAATTTTAATTCTGCTAAAAAGATATGGGAATTAATCGAGAAGCTACAAGAGGATTAAGATGTCATCTTATTTTGACTTATTATATGCATTTGTATTTCTACCATTAACCGTCTTAATCTATGCTATAGTTCCTAAGAAACATAAATATATAATATTGTTACTTGCTAGTTTCTTATTCTTTATTTTAATAAGTAAGCAATTAGTAGTTTTCTTAATACTATCGATTATATCGATATATTTAGGAGCAAGAAGACTTACTAAATTAGATAAAGAATTAGAAAGTAAGTTATCAACATTAGAAAAAGAAGAAAAGAAACCTTTAAAAGAAAAATATAAGAAAAAGAAGAGATTAGTTTTAATTGCAGTTATTTTATTCAATGTTGCTTTTCTATTTAGTTTTAAATATTTAAAATTCTTTTTAACAAATACCAATCTATTATTAAATCTATTACATATCGATTATGAATTTAAGATTATTAAATTTTTAGCACCAATAGGGATATCTTTTTATACCTTACAAGCTATCGGTTATATCGTAGATGTTTATAATGGAAAGGCATCATCAGAAAAGAATATTTTAAAACTAGCATTATTCTTATCATTCTTCCCCCAAATAATGGAAGGACCGATAGCGCGTTATGAAGAAACGTCTTCATCACTTTATAAGGGACATAAGGTAACCTATAAGAATCTATGCTTTGGTTATCAAAGAATCTTATATGGTTTCTTTAAGAAAATGGTTATTGCGGACAGATTAAATATCTTAGTTAAGATCGTATTTAATAACTATATGAACTATAGTGGTTTAACAGCATGGCTTGGGGTTATTGGTTATACCTTGATGCTTTATGCAGAATTCTCTGGTACGATGGATGTTGTTATCGGTAGTGCAGAGATCTTTGGTATTAAGCTTCCCGAAAACTTCCGACAACCATTCTTTGCTAAGAATATTTCCGAATTCTGGACGAGATGGCATATCTCTTTAGGTGCATGGTTTAGAAATTATATCTTCTATCCCGTATCCTTATCCAAACCAATGAAGAAGATCACCACATCTGCTCGTAAGGTTTTAGGTAACCATTATGGACCCCTTATCAGTGGAGCAGTAGCGCTTCTTGCGGTATGGTTATTAAATGGTCTATGGCATGGTGCTGGATGGACTTATATCGTCTTTGGTTTATATCACTTCGTCCTTATCTTACTTGGTAGTATCATGGAAGGGTTAGTTATAAAAGCTTGTAAAAAACTAAATATCAACCGTGAAAATAAAGTATATCGCATCTTACAATCCATCAAGATGACTTTCTTTGTTTTTATTGGTGAAATGATCTTTAGAGCACCAACACTAGCGGTAGCTGGTGGTATGTTAAAGAAGATGTTTACGGACTTTAGTATTAAAAATGTAAGCTTATCAACATTAGGTTTAGATATCGGAGATGTTATCGTTATCATAGTAGGTGTTATCTTTATCTTTGTTATATCTTTATTAAAAGAGAAAAATATCGATATTCGTAAGAAAATAGCTAAGAAACCAATCTATATTAGATGGGCATTATATTACGCACTTATTATGAGTATTATCATCTTTGGTGCTTATGGAGCAGGTTATGCTCCAGTAGATCCAATATATGCGGACTTTTAGGGGGTAGTTATGAGAAATGTTTTAAAATCAATATTATTTTTTGTAATCTTATTACTACTTGTTGAAGTATCTTTATTCTTCTTAGTACCTAAAGGTTCATCTACTAAATATAATTACTTAGAGAAAGCTGAATATGAAGCTTTACAAGAAAAAAGGAATTCTATCGATGTTTTAGTATTAGGTGATAGTTTAACCTATTCATCGATTAATCCCTTACTTATATGGCATGAATATGGATATACGGTTTTTGATGTTGCTGAACCAGCATATATCTTAGCTAATGCTTATAAGAATTTAGAAGCATCGATCGATTATCAAAAACCGAAGATGGTTATTATGGAAGGTAATATGTTATTTAGAGATCCTAAGAAATACCCTTGGTATGATAAGATATCTAAACAATTAATGCGTATTGTACCAATATATAAATATCATAATAATTGGAAAAAAATCTTTAATGATGATATCGGAAGTAATTATAAAGGTTATATCTTTATCGATAAAACTATACCATCAAAGAACTATGATTATATGAAATATTCTAAAGATGTTAGAAAGTTCCCTGATGGTAATATCGATTGGTTTAAAAAGATCTTAAATCTATGTAAGAAGAAAGATATTGAGTTCTTATTGGTTACGACACCTTCACAAGTAAGTGCAAATTATCCAAGAAGAACTGCGCTTATCAGATTAGCTAGAGAGTTAGATTTCCATTATATGGATTTAAATCTTGGGAATCCTTTGGATATCGATTGGACCAAAGAGACCAAGGATAAGGGTGGACATCTAAACTATTTAGGTGCTGTTAAGGTAAGTCATCACTTAGGTGAGTATTTTAAAAAAAGTAAATTATTTGTTGATCATCGTAATGATCCTAGCTATGCTTCTTGGGATAAAGCTTATGAAGCATATAAAAAAGAGTATGATTCTACTCTTCAATAATACAAGAAGCAATCGCATAATCACCATCATGAGCTATCGATATACTAATATTCTTAATATTTAGTTTTAAAAGCTCATTATGGAAGATTACGAATGGTGCTTGATCATCATTATGGATTATTTCGATATCAGTTAAGGCATAATCATTTATGCCTTTTTTTAATGCTTTTAAGATAGCTTCTTTAGCACAAAAAAGACCAGCTATGGTATTACTAGCATTATTATGTCCTTTTATATAAGCCAGTTCATTATCATTAAATATCTTTTTCATAACTTCATCTTTATTTTTTATATCATCAAAACGTTTAATTCTTAAGATATCTATTCCATTAGATAACATATAATCACCGAAGTAATTATATCACATATAATACATTGGGTGATTATATGTTTGATGTAGGTTGTAGAGTTACTAGGAAAAGCTATAATGATGATGTTATCTTTTATATAATAAGTATTGAAAATGATATTGCTATCTTAAAAGGTATTGATGTCAGACTTATAGCTGATGCTCCGATAGAAGATTTAAACATGTGTGATCGAGTAGATGAATTTAATCCCGAATGTGATTTTGAATTAGGAGATCGAGATGAATACTTTTATATGCCAGGTAAGATATTACACATTGATGCTTACTAATAGTTAAGTAAGCACTTATAAACATTGAAAAATCCCATCTTAATGGGATTTTAATATTTATAAACAATCATTTTTATAAAATTAATATTAATGCTTACTAACCTTAAGTAAGTATTTTATTCAGTAACATTTAATTGTTCGAATAAGAATTCAGCATTCATAGTGATTTCCGAATTGTTGATAGCTAAAGCAGTGTCTTCAGGATTCGTCATACTCGAAGTTTCACCATCATCCCATTTGATATACACTCTAATTGAAGTATTCTCGGTATTATGTTGAATCGTACCAGTTATACCTTCCTCCTTATTATAGGTTTGCTTGTTTTCTTCTCTATCAATACTATACTCATAAGCAACAATGTCTGGATAGGTTTCTTCTTCGTTGGTTGTAACATTTAACTTGTAGGTAAATGTTACATCTACTTCAGTTGCATCGATAACAATATCAAAGTATCCTTGGACACCTGGTGCTACAACATTATCGGCAACATAGTCGGACTTATCAAATACTGGAGTTACATTACCACTTATAGTGCTCTTATTAGCGATACTTTCATCATTTAATTTGATATTCCACTTAGCTAAGCTAATACCAATATCTTGATCTACTTTTTTACGATATTTTGCTAATGTCGATTGGATTAAAAAAATACTACCTATAAGTAATATGATAACGATAATAATAGGTATATAATGCTTATCTTTCATCCATCATCACCACTATAATAATCTTATCATATAAATATTTTTAAATCAATTTATTAACAGCATTGTCAAATGATATGTAAATTTTACAAATATTGACAAAATAATATTGCTTATATATTTATAGCCTAGTAAAATTGAAGTGTAAATAGTAGAGGCAATATAGTCTATTTATGAGTTATTGAGGTGATAATGTGAAAAAAGATTATACCGTTTCTACTACTGCAGATAAAATACGTAAGAAAAAGATACT
>CANQQK010000028.1 GCA_947626015.1 uncultured Bacilli bacterium
CATAACAACGGTAAAACGATCTTTGTCGCCAGGTGAGAAAAATTTTCTTTGTTCTAGAACTGCAGTTGTATCTGAATTCTCTCAAGCCCTTATGGGCTTGAGAGTTCGATAAAAAACTATGATTTTTAGTAAAGAATTCATATTGTTTTTGTTTTTATATAATGTTATACTATAATTGGTGGTAGTATGAAGAAACTATTGAAAGGCCTATTTCTTATCGTAGAAATGATAGTTATCATATTTGCTGTCGTAATGGTTAGTATTGTTCTAATGAGAAATAAGTATGGTTATACTCAATTTGGTGATAATACTTTAATTATGATTGATGATATGAATATTACGGAATTAACCCATTATAAGAGTGGGGATTTATTAGTTGTAAAAGGTATTAATTATTCTGATATAGATGTAGGAACAGAATTATATTATTATGATACTTTAAATGACCAATATATTGTTAGAACGGGTATTGTAAAAACTAAAACAGGAGATAATAGATCAGCATTATATACTTTTGAAGAAAAAGATAATGTTTCGATAGCAAGTGATCGTATACTAGGAGTATATAGTTCTTCTCATGCTAAATTAGGAGGTATTTTAAACTTCTTAACATCAACAGCTGGATTCTTATTATTTGTAATATTACCAATATTAGTTTTATTTATTTATCAAATATATCATTTAGTAATGATTTTAAAATATGATAAAGATTAAATAATAAATTTATAAATGTTATCTTCTGATAACATTTTTTTTATAGTTTATATGTGCTATAATTTACATAGTAGGTGGAAGTTATGAAGGATAATAAACATAACATAATAGTTATTATTTTATTGTTTTTAACATTTATTTCTTTATATGTTTTAAGTAATAAAACTTATACTTCATATGAATCTTTGGTTGATGATGAAATTACTCTTGATATAGCAACATGGAAGATATTGATTGAAAATCAAAATATCGTTAAAGCAACCGAAGATATCAAACTTAGTGATATTGAATTTGATAATACCCATGTTGCTGAAGGTAAAGTAGCTCCAGGTAGTACTGGAACCATTAACTTTGAAATTGATCCTACAACTACGCAAGTAGCTATTGAATATAATATTAAGATTGATGATCATACTGTTGATCCCAATATTTTATTAGTAGTTAAATCGATATCATCTTCTAAAGGAGATTTAACTAAAGAAGAAGACGGGTCATATTCGGGGGTATTCTCTTTAGATGATATAAAATCAGGTGAAAATCAAAAGGTATCGATAAGTGTTGAATGGCCGAATGATGAAACATTCAATGACCGCGATTCCCAAATTGGTCTAGAGGAAGCCGAACCAATATATCTAACGATGGAATTAATGGCTAAACAATATACGGGCGTATAAAGAAAGGTGATCTTATGAAAAGAAAAATAAATATTTTCTTTCATAATATAAGAGAAATCAAACGTAATAAATTCTTACGTTATAAGATAAGACTCTTACTTTTTTTGTGTGTCATCGTTGGTATTCTTACATGTGGTTTATATTCTTTGATAAGATCATATTCACTATATGAATCTAAAGCTAAGATGTCTTTAGATATTCAAACCGCTATCTATGTTATTGAAGAAGGTACCATGAGTTTTAATATCGATTTAAAGGATATAATTCCTTCAAGTGAACCTTATGAGTATACTTTTAGTATTTCTAATTTCAATGATAAACAAAGAACGGATGTTGATTTGGAATATGTACTTAGTTTGCAAACAACAACTAATCTACCTTTGAACTATCATCTATATGATGAAGCTGATCCTAATACCGATATTATTGGTAATACTGAGGTTAAGCAAGATGAAGATAATGCGTGGTATAAGACCATGGAAGTTAATGATAAATATGAGTTTAGCTATGCTGAAAATCAAACCCATATGTTTACTCTAGTAGTAGAGTTTCCTGAAGTGTATAAAAGTGAACTAGAGTATAGTAAAAACATTGATAATATTCAAATAATAGTAGATTCTAAACAAATTATCGAGGAGTAACAATGGAAAGTAAAAGAAAGAGACTTAAAATTAATAACCGTATTAAGTTAGTATTAGTTATAGTAGCTATTTTAATTGTGGCTCTTTCTTTAGTAATTACTTTAGGTAGATATGTTTATTTAATGTATCGAAATCACGTACTTGAAAGTCAAGGATTCTATTTTAATTCAAGTGTTATGAGTGATATTGGTGCTAACCATAGTATTAATAACTGGGATGGTGTTAGTGCCTATAAGATTACTATCGACGTTAATAATAAGAAAAACGATTTACTATCAACTAAGACTGATATTCAATATGATATAAAGTTTGAATGTTCGGAAAATATTAGATGTACTGTTAGTAAAACAGAAGGAACAATCAGAACGGCAACTAAGACCGATAGTTTTATTATAACTTTCTATCCGCAAGATCAATTTGAATATAACCAAACTGCAGAAGTTAAAGTATCTGCAACATCTAATTATCCTTATGTTAAAGAGTTATCTGCTACCTATAATATAACGATTACTACATCTAAATTCTCATATGTTATTACTGATCATCCAAATGATAAATATCTAACATTGGAGCTTATTAACTCAGCTACTTATTATGAAGTTAAGGAAGCATTTGGTTCTTATGATATCGGTGATAAGATATCTATCGATGATTATAATCAATTAAGTGCTGATGATAAAAGTAAATGTTATTCTGCTAATGTTACTTTGAATTTTGATCCAAATGTTATCTTACTTGATATGACGGAAAATAATTATTTGAATAATAAGGATACTGCTAAGACAGAAGAGATAGATGGTCATAATTATGTTAATGAATTTGGCTTTGGTATGGAAGCTAGTTCTAGTGCTAAGATCATATTTTATAAGAATGATTCAACACAAGATTATTCATATCCTGGAAATGATAATTCCATCATCGAAGTTACGGTTGATTCCGTTGAAGAATAATTGAACTAGTATTAAACATTATGATATAATAAAGTGTATAGTAGGCGGTGATAATAGTGAACATAATTGATAAGTATTTTGACTTTAAAAAACGTAATCTAATCAATTATGGATCTCTTTTACTAGATCCGAATACCAATAATAAATATCTTAGTGATTTTATGGATACTTATATTGCTACCTATTATTATCATTCCTTAGAAGCTTACTACGATAAAGCTGTCATTAATTATGGACATAGTGTTGTAGTTAAAGAAATGCAAGCTAAAAAAATTGAATTATTAACATATTCTAAGGAAGAAGAACATCAACATATAAGTAATTGTTATCGTATTAGTTTTATAGCAATTATTATTGATTCGATTAATTTTGCTGATGTTACTAAAATAGCTGATTTTAAAGATATCTTAAGAAAGATATTGATTACTAAAAGTAAATTTAAGATTATTACTGAAGATATCTTAGATAAATTAAGCAATATGGTTAAAGATAATGTTCTTAAGGAAAGAAAGTTCTTTAATAATATGATGAGTGAGAACTTTAATATAGCTTATTATAAATATGCTAGTTCTACTAATTATTATAAAGTTGATCTTAATTATCATTTAGAACAGTTAGAGAATCAATATCGTTTTGTAATCTTAGATAAAAATTTTCATAGTGATGAAGTTAGTATTAATCGTTTAAATGTTTTAATGAATCTCTTTAGTATGGATCTAATAGATCTTATTTTAGAGAAGAATGATTTAAGTACCTATTTTATTGAAATACCCATGACGAATATTAAGAAACGTAGTGAGTTAGAAGAGTTAGTTAGTAGATTTTCTAATCCCGTTGTTAAAAGTCATATTGTATATGTTATTAAATATAGTGATTATAATCAAAAGAAGACGATGTTTAAAAATTTAGGTGATTATAATTTTGCTTTATTAGTAGATTTTTCGAAAGCTATGTCAGTAGAGAAGAGAATGGAAGATATCGAAAAGATGGATTTATTTCGATATGTATTGGTATCAGGAGTTAAAAAGAATGATACCCAATTTGTTGCTAGTTATGAAATACCTGGTAAAGAGAAATTTAGTAATGAAGTAGTAGAAGTATAGGAGTAGAGTATGAGTAAGTTTATTAACTTTTTATATGAATTTATGTCGGTCTTTTTCGATGGCTTTAAATCCATATTTTTAGGTATCTTTAATGGCTTTGTTCAAATGTTTAATATTCCTAAATATATTGGGGTTATAGGTGATTATACTAGAGTATTTGGTATAAAAGAATGGATATTAGCTGCTATTGCTATCGTTATTATGATTGTTATTTTAGGACTTATTATCTTACTAGGATATTTTATAGTTCGTAAATATATTCGTTTTCGTAAGAAAATTGTTGAACAAGATGAGTTACTAAATGAGATTGCCGTTTTAAATAATAAGGTTGCTGATTTGGTTAATGAAAAGGAACAAATCTTAGCAATGAAGGTTTCCCAAATGGGACTTAAACCTGATGAGAGTGCTGAGATAATGAGTACCTCTTCTGAAGGTAGTGAAGAAGGAGCAAATGAAGAAACTGTTAGTGATGGTGTTAGATTTACTAAACTTAGTAATATCGATTTGATGCTTAAGGATTATAAGTTACAAAACTACAATAATACCTTTACTCTACAAGAGTTAGTTAGTTTATTTAGAAACTTTGCTGCATCAAAACTTCATTTATATTATACGGAAGAGATGATTCGTTTATTTATATCATCTTTAGCTTGTACAAAGTTAGTTATCTTACAAGGTATTTCTGGTACCGGTAAAACTTCCCTTGCTTATGCTTGGGGTAAATTCATTAAAAATGATGCCATCATTGCATCAGTACAACCATCATGGCGTGATCGTACCGAGTTATTTGGTTACTTCAATGAATTCACAAAGAAATTTAATGAGACCGAGATCCTTAAGAAGATGTATGAAGCCGGATATAATGATGATGTTTATGTAGCTGTACTCGATGAGATGAACATCGCTCGTGTCGAATATTATTTTGCGGAGATGTTATCTATTCTAGAAATGCCAAGTCGTGATGAATGGATCGTTGAGTTGGTACCAAGCAGTTGGCCTGATGATCCAAAGCACTTAGTCGATGGAAAATTAAAGATTCCTGGCAATATGTGGTATATCGGTACGATCAATAACGATGACTCAACATTTGCTGTTACCGATAAAGTTTACGACCGTGCTATGCCGATCGATATCAATGATAAAGGTCAAGTATTTGAACCAATCGATACCGATGCGATGAACATCAATAGTAGTTATTTAGAGGGTTTATATGCTAGAGCTAAAGAATTACACCCTCTAAGCGAAGAGATGAGTAAAAAGGTCGAAGAGATGGACGATTATGTTATCAAACATTTCCGTATTGCTTTTGGTAACCGTATCGTAAAACAAATGGGCGATTTCGTATCTGCCTATGTTGAATGTGGTGGTGAAGAGGTCGATGGTGTCGATTATTTCATTGCTCGTAAAATACTTAGAAAATTTGAACAATTAAACTTAGCTTATATTCGTGATGAAATCGATGGCTTTGTTAAATTCTTGGATCAAGAATTTGGTAAAGAACATTTTGGTGAATGTAAGGAATATTTATTAAGACTTAAGAAGATGGTATAGTTAGGAGGTGAAGCGTTATGGCTGTCGATGTTAGTAATTCCTTTATGGAAGAATTGAATTCCATTCTTGAGATTAAAACCGATTATGAAAGTAAAACTTATAATTATGAATGGATTGAAAAGTTCGAAGAAGTAATTCCCTATATCGATAATATTATTAGAAACCCTAAACGCTTCATCATCAACGAAGAGGAAATCGTTAAGGTTGAACTAGCTAAAAAGGTTACGGTTGAAAGTGTTATTCACTTAACCCAACATACCAATCTTATTCAAGATTATGATAAGAAGAAGGGGGAAGTAAAACCTTCCAAAATCTTAAATATCAATAAAGATGATAGTTTAGATACATATGAAAACCGTGTTATCTATACCTTAATCGATAACATGCTTCTCTTCTATGGACAACATTCAGCGAAGATCTTAGGAGATTCCTATTACATCGATTCTAAGGAAGCCAAGTATGAAGCCAATACTAAGATTGGTACGGAAAATGTTAAGGTATCGTTATATTATTCATCTTTAGATAATAATGTAACGAGTAATAGTGGTGCTAATATCGAAGCTCGTCTTAAGAAGATTAAGATGCAACTCGATATCTTTACTTCTAGTGAATTATTTCAAACCTTAAAACATTTACATACTTCACCAGTTAGATCACCAATCAAGAAAACCAATGTTATTTTAAAGAATCCTAACTTCCAAAAAGCCGTCGAGTTATGGAATTACTTACAAACATATCAAGGTAGTGATTGTGCTGTTACTAAAAAGAAGAAGGATATTCATGATATTGGTCTTGTTAAAGGTCAATTTGATCAAGCTTTTCTCCTTGATTATTTAGGTATGGTTACTTTATCCCAAAAGAAAGATGAGGTATCGCAAAGAAAAGCTATCTCTTTAGCATTAGCAAGAGTTATTGAAAATATCTTAGATCTACATGATGAAGTCTTAGAAGATAAGATGCGTAAGGTCTTTAAAGATGAATTTAAAAATGCTAAGAATAAAGTTGATAAACGTAATCAAAAGATTATTAATATTTTTAATGATAAATTAGAAAGTGCTAATAAAGCTATGGAAGAAGCTTGTTCATTATTAGATTAGGAGTTTATATGCGTAAGATATTAGATAATAAAGTATTTAAGATTATATATGGAATTATAAGATTCTGTGTCTTTGCTATATTGATATTATATGTTGGAGTATTGATGTTTCAAAGATTTAGTAATAATAAGGATATCATGGGATACCGAGTATTTACGATTGCTACCGGTAGTATGGAACCCGTATATGATGTTGGTGATGTTATAGCAGTACATAATACTGACTTTGCATCTTTAAATGTAGGTGATGATATCACCTATATCGGTAAAGTAGCTGATTTTGATGGTAAGATTGTTACACATCGTATTGTTAAGATCGACAAGGATGAAAAAAAGATTACGACAAGAGGTGTTGCTAATGATGCCGATGATCCCACAATCAGTGAAGATCAAATATTTGGTAAGGTAACTCATAAATTTGTCTTATTAAGTATCTTAACTAAATTAACTAGAAATAAATATGGTTTTTATTTCTTAATATTCGTACCTTTGGTATTAGTAATCTTCTTAGAGATTGCTGATTTAGTAACCAAGGTTAAGGATGATGATGAGGATGAAGAAAGAGAAGAAGAAAAATAAGATATATCATTTTCTTCAAAGCAAACGTAATTTTATAAAGATTAGAGCTTTTCTAATGGTAGCTTTATTGTTTTCCATCAATACCTTTGCTTGGTTTGTCTTTGTTACTGATGGTAGTACCAAGATCGATGCGGATGTTATATCATGGGATATTGCATTCTTAAAGGATGATGTGGAAACCGAAATGATCGATATCGATATTACGGATTTATATCCAGGTATGATGACTTTTGAAAAAGAGATCATGATCATGAATCGTAGTGATCTGGATGCTACCTTCAATTGTGATATCGAAAAGATAACGGTCTTTGGTATGGATTATGAGAATACTGATGGTAATTTAATGTCTTCCTTGCAAGATCAATTCCCATTCAAGATCAGTTTTGAATATGGTGAAAGTGATATTGATAAGGGTGGTGAGCTTACCGTTAAATTGGTTGTTAAATGGGACTTTGAAAATGCGCAACCATATTATAAACTCAATGATCTTTATGAATACCAAGAAGGTGTTACATATTATACTTTAAGCAATGGGGAGTATACGGAAGAAGAAGTCTTAGGTGGTAGCTTCAACCGTTTGATCAAGAGCGGACTTTATGTTGAAAGTGATGATGCTGATACCTATTGGGGTGAAAGAAGTGTATCATATAAGGAAGAAAATCCTGATGATAGCGTCTTACATCTTCAAGTTAAATTAGTTGTAAGTCAAAGGAGTAGTTAGAAATATCAATCAGATATTTCTTTTTTAATGTTCTTATACATATGAAGTAGGGGGAGGTTATATGAAAGAAACGATTATAAATATATATGATGATCAAGCGCCAACTTTGGAAACAAAGATTATTGAAATGTTTAAAAAATACATCGATGAACAATTAGATGATGAGTAGAGTTGGGGCTTATATTAGATTATCGAAGGAAGATGATTCCTTAAATAATGAAAGCGTCAGTGTTGTTAATCAAAGAATGTTAATTACGGATTATTGCAAGCATAATAACTTAGATATCTATAAGTTTTATATCGATGATGGTTATTCAGGATCTAACTTTGAAAGACCAGCTTTTAAAGAGATGATTGATGATATCGAAAACCATTATATTGATACTATAATTACGAAAGATATCTCACGTCTAGGTAGAGAATTTATTGAAACCAGTAATTATATCTTTAAATATTTTCCGGAACACCATATTCGTTTTATTGCTATCTTAGAAGATTATGATAGTACCTTAGAACATGTCAATGATGTTATCATTCCTTTTAAAACGGTCATCAATGATATGTATTTAAAGGATATCTCTACGAAGATCAAAAGTACTCGTCATAATTTGATGAAACAAGGTTTATATGTTGGTAGCAGTGTCCCATATGGATATAAGAGAAGTAAGAAGGATAATCGTTTATTAGAGATCGATAACTATGCCGCTTTAATCGTTAAGAAAATATTTATGATGCGCAGTAAGGGTTATTCCACCACAAGGATTGCTAATTACCTTACTGATGAAGGTATCAGTCCACCTAATATCTATAAACATAAGAATTTTAAGAAGAAGATATCATCATATGTATGGAAACCCAAGACCATTAGTGATATCTTAGCAAATGAAGTCTATATTGGTAATCTTATTCAAGGTAAATATGGAAAAACTAGTTTAAGAAGTAAGAAAAAGATTTTACTTCCTAAGAGTGAATGGATCATTGTTCATCATAATCATGAACCTATTATCGATTATGAATTATTTAGGAGTGTTAATAGCAAAGGAAAATATCAAGATCATACTCGTCATCGTTTATATGATTATCTTTTAAAAGGATTAGTAAAATGTTATGAATGTGAAAGAACGATGCTGGTAAGACGATATAAAAGACATGATAATCCCTATGCCGTATATTGCTGTGCTACCTATGCTAAATATCAAGGTCATATTTGTACCATGCACTATATCCGTGAAGAAAGATTAAATGAACTTATTATTAAGGAGTTAAAGAGATTTATAAATACCATATCTATTACTAAATTAAAGGAAATATATATCGATTATCAAGATTATCAACATACTTTAAATGGTATAAGTAAGGATATTAAACAATCAGAAAAGATGCTCAATAATAGCAATCTTGCTCTAAGTGAATTATATAAAGATTTTAAAAGCCATATCATCGAAGAAGATGATTTTTTAAGATTAAAAAAAGAACTTATGGAAGATACATCTAGATTGAAAGATAATATCGCTCTTAAAAAGAAAAGGTATGATAAAATATATCAGTTAATAAAGAATCAAGATTTTGTTGACGATATGATCAATGATTTTATAAATATGAAAGATATATCAAAGATGATCATTAAAGGTTTTATTAAAGAGATTAAAATTGATTCCTTAAAGAGGATTTATATCTATTATGACTTCCATGAATAAAGGTTTAGTTGTAGCATATGCTCGTCTTTCGCATGACGATTTAAATAAGGATATATCTATAAGCATTAAACATCAATTAAAAGAGATTAACGATTTTGCTAAAAGTTTAAATATGAAGATTGACAAAGAATATATCGATGATGGATATTCGGGAATGAACTTTGCAAGACCAGCTTTTAATGCCTTAAAAGAAGACATCAAGATGGGTAAGATATCCCTTGTTATTACCAAAGATATTTCCAGGCTTGGTCGTAATTTCAATGAGACCATCTATTATATATCCGCATACTTTTATAAATATAATGTTCGCTATATTGCTATCAATGATCACTATGATACCTTTAATGATAATCTCTATAGTGAAATATTCTTAAAGATGAAAGTCATCATCAATGATGCTTATGTTCATGATGTATCTCTAAAAAGGAAGAGTGTTAATGAATTATATCGGGAAAAGTTCCTTTACTGGATTACTAAACCACCATACGGATATCATCTTCAAGATAAACAATTAATTATTGATAAAGATATTAAAAATATCATCATCTTAATCTTTAAAATGAAAACTCTATATTATGATAAAAAAGAGATTGCTAACCTTTTAAATATCTTAGATATTCCTAATCCATCTAAAAAAGGGAAATGGAATGAACATCATATCTATTATATCTTAAGAAATAAAACCTATATTGGGTTAACACCTCTTTATAAAACGATTCGTTATCATTATCATTTAAAAAGATCATATGTTCCTTATGATAAAAGAGAGTATCTTAAAACCCATGAAGGTATGATTGATGATAAACTTTTCTATCAAGCAAATAAAATGATAAGAAGGATTAGTAAAGGTTCAAATGTTATAGATAGCTTAAGTGATAAAGTATATTGTGGTGAATGTTTAAGACTGATGAAACAATATCATAATACTCATAAGTTAAACTATCGTTGTAATAATACCTTATGTCATAATCGTAGTATATCCACTAATAAGCTAAATGATATCTTAAGAAGTAATCTCTATAACTTATTAGATCAATATACTAATATATCTTCATTACTATATGAAAGAATTGATTTTCTATCATTAATCAATAGAGTTAATATTTATAAAGATCATATCGAAATATTTTATAATTTTAGTTTAGGTTATTATCATGGACATTTACTTTCTTAATTAACGTCAGCAGATGGTGATGAGGATTATCTAAATAAGAGTTTAGAGTTTTATCAAAAGACAGGTGTAATGGCGAAAGGTATTGCCGTTAAAGAGAGTGAAATACCTAATATTATTACTAAATATTTACAAGAAACTAAACCTGATATCTTAGTTATAACGGGACATGATTCCTTCAATAAAAATGAAAGTGATGAAAATAACATCAATAATTATCGTAATTCCAAATACTTCATCCAAGCTGTTAGATTAGCTAGAGAATATGAAAAGAGTCATGAAAAACTAGTTATTATTGCTGGAGCATGTCAAAGTGATTATGAAGATATCATTAAAAGTGGAGCTAACTTTGCATCAAGCCCAAAGCGGGTTAATATCCATGCCTTAGATCCCGCTATAATTGCTGTTAATATAGCTTATACAGATAAAGCTAATAGTTTAGATATCAAAGAATTACTTAGTAAAACTAAGTATGGAAAGAATGGTATTGGCGGTCTTAAAGGTAATGGCATGATGTATGTAGGTTATCCACGTTAAATTTTATTGCATTTTACGTTAATTTGTATTAAAATTAAAGTATAATAGAGAGGTGACATGATGGAGATTACTAATGTACGTGTACGTGTAGTTGATAAAGAGAACTCCAAGATGAGAGGATTTGCTTCTGTAACAATCGATAATCAATTCGTTGTTCATGATATTAGAATCCTTGAAGGTGAAAATGGTTTATTCCTTGCTATGCCAAGTAAACAAGTTGCACCAGGTGAATATAGAGATATAGCTCATCCAATCAATCAAGAAGCTCGTCAACTATTTTCAGACGCTATTTTAGCTGAATACGAAAAAGAAAAACAAGGTATTAAGTCTGAAGAATAAAAGATGTTATTAAACATCTTTTTTATTTGCAATCATTTATGAATAATCTATTAACAATAATAATATATCTATTATGGGAGGACATTATGGAAACACCTAATTTAAGTCATGTCGTTAAAATAGTAGAACGTAAAAGTATTATTATAAGTGGTATTAAAAGAGTAATCGATTTTGATGAAAAGGAATTTAATCTTGAATCTAATATGGGTAATATAATTGTTAAAGGTAGTAATTTAGAAATGATCAAATTAGATACTATCGATGGTAATGTATCTATTAAAGGAACAATTGATAGTATTAATTATATGGAAAAGGGTAAGAATGGGGATTCTATAATGAATAAATTATTTAAATGAATCAACTAATATATCTATTATTAATATTTAGTGTATCATTTACTTTAGCAATGATCTATTTTCTTTGTCTTAAGATGTATAAAGTAGTTAAAATAGTAATTACATTAGTGTCAATATTAACACTTACGTGTGTATGCTATATGTATAATTACTTTGTCTTTAATGAGTATGTTGTACTGACAATACTTTACGCAATATACTTCGCTTATATTGTAAAAATCCATGTAAAGAAGTTTGTTAATAAACCGCATCAATTTAAATAAAACGTCATATTTGTTATTATATTATTAGGAGCATTTTATGAAAAGAAAATACAGATTAAAACTATTTGTATATGTTTTGATTTTGGTAGGAATTATCGGATTCCTTTCTTTTTCATGCTTTAGTACTTGGAAGACGATATATGAGAATCGTCGTTTAAAGGTTGAACTTGAAGAGAAATATAATAAGTTAGTCGATAAGGAAGAAACCTTAACCGAAGAGGTAACCCGTTTACAAGATCCGGAATATATTGCTAAGTATGCTAGAGAAAAATATAAATACTCCAAAGAGGACGAATTGATCATCGATATTATCGATGAGGATGAGTGATTTGAAAAATAATAGTAATTATGCTATTATTTTTTTAGACGGGGTCGTATTTTGGTTTCGACAGAATATAGTCTTGATCTAGTTGCAGGTGGTGGCTACCCTAAGTAGCAAAATTAAAATTAATTGACAATAAATTAAATTTTGCTCCAGCATTTGCTTAATATAAAGCAAGGAGCGCTGATATTTTAATTCTTCCATAGTTAAAGTATTGGTTCATATATATGGAATATATCTAATTTAGTTTCTATATGAATTAGATGAATCCTTTATAGAATAGTATGTATTAGTTTGTTAGATACTTTTATACATATGAAATTTTAATTCTAACTAAACCTGTAGAAGCTATTTAGAAGAGTATTTTGGACAGCAGTTCGAGTCTGCTCGGCTCCACCAATTGGATAATAACTCGTATATCGAGTGAAATAAAAAGTGACTTGTATGAAAGTCACTTTTATGATATGATGAATATGTCAAAGAAATTTGCATAAAATAAAAAAGGGAATACTTAACAACGCAATGTTGAGTACTCACCAATATATTGGTTAGCACTTAATCTTGTTAGATTGAGTGCTTTTCTTTTACATAGAATACTATATTACAAAAGTAAAAAGTAAGGCTATTAGTAAAAAGATAATAAGAATAAGTGATAAGATTAAAAAATCTTTCTTAAACATACTATCAGCCTCCTTCCTTTTAGAAGTTGGCAAGCACTCAACTGTCAAATATTCCTATAAAAATTATATCAAACGTTTGTTTTTAATACAATATGTTTTATAAAAATTTATTTGCTTCAAAATATCAACTTTATTTACCAACAGAAAAAGAATAAGCTTTAGAAATAGAAAAGCAAATGGCTGAATTTAATGATAATAATTAAATGATTCCACACTGTGGAACCTGTCCTAAAATAAGTAGTTTGCAAAATGTTTTGCGAACTATTTTTATATTTAATCGAATTATGTTAAAATTATATTATAAAATATTGGAGGGTTTATATGGACGAAGAAATTATAGAACTATTGAAACAAAATAGAGAAAAGTTAAAAACTATTGATGGTAATTATGAACAAAATGATTATTCTATTAATACAGATATCGATAATCAATTTTATTCTGAATTAAGTAAAATTGATTTGAAAAATGTAAAAAATAAAACACAATTCTTCTCCTTAATAAATGAACTTGCTAAGACAACAGTTGATAAAACAGTTTCAAAAGTATCTGAATTTAGCACTGTTTCAGATTCGTCATGGGGACATGATTTAAGAATTAGTGAACTATATTTAAAAGATTTAGTGGATAAATTTATGAAAAATGTTGGTGTCAATATTACATTGGCTAAATTTTATAAAATACAAATTGATTATTTAGCAAGTGATTTAAAAACTCATCCTTGGGGAGACCAATATGTAAATGAATTATTAAGCAAAATCGGTTATGAACAAATTTCACAATCAGTTGAAAAAATGGCAGATTCAGCTTCATGGAGTTTATATTGGAATGAAGATTTTAAAAATAATAAAGATAGGATTAAGTACGCAATTAGTAGAGATCCAAATGAAATTAATTATGTTCCAGATAATTTAAAAGAAGATAAACAATTTATGATGGAATTGTTAGAAACCAATCCTAATTGCTATTTTGGAATGAGTTCAACAGTAAAATCTGATAAAGAAATTGCAAAATTCATAATTTATAAGGATTGGAGACTATTTGTTGAGTTTGCTGATGATAGTTTAAAAAATGAACAATTTTTGAATGAATGTAATTTAGATGCTGAAGATATAAAAACGATATTAGAATCAATTGAAGAATATAAACCCAATGTTAAACAAGATAATTCTCAAGATACA
>CANQQK010000029.1 GCA_947626015.1 uncultured Bacilli bacterium
GGTGTCATATGAATGTGTCTTTCGGCAAGAATCGCAGCATCATGCACTAAAAAGGTTCCTAGAGGTCCACGAATCTTGATCGGTAAAGCTCCCTTTAACTTCCCGCTTTGATGACGCGGAGGATTAATCTTAAAGATATCCGCGTCACTCTTAGCTAATTCTACTTGATTATATTTACGAGTTGGACCGATAACGCGAACATGTTCGATGACTTCATCATTCCATAGAAGATCAATGGTCGAAGTCGTAGCGAATTGTTCTGGTTGACCTAAATCATTGCGCTTTTCCATCTCCACATTACCAAATAATTTTTTCCACATTTCATCGGTTAGATGAACATGTCTTTTACTAACCCCAACTATTACTTTCATAATATCACCATTAATATTTTAGCATAAGATAGAACTCCTTTATGCAATACAAATAAACCTTTACACTATTACTCATAGTTTAAAGCATCTACTATCGATAATTTCTTGGTCTTATGTATTGGTATGAAACTCCCCAATAGTGAAACTAAGATACTTAACTTCATAATATTCATAAAATTATCGATATTTAGTAATAATATATTGTTAAACCCGGTTAAATTCATAAGTACCCTATTTATAGGGATACTTAAAATAATAATTGTAATAATCGATAGCATTGCTGATACTAAAGCAATAATAATATTTTCTAAATAAAAGATATTTTTAATATCACTATTACGATAACCGATCGATTTTAAAATACCAATATCTTTGATACGCTCTAAAACCGATATATAGGTGATAATACCAATCATAAAGGAACTTATCGATAGCGATATTAAACTGAATATTACTAAGACGATGGTTATAGCATGAATGATATTCGAAGAAATATTTTTAATGCTACTAGCATAATCTGTAAATTCGATATCGCTATAATCATTTAAAGAATTGATGATTTTTTGTTTAGCTTCATAATCTTTGGGAATGATATTGATATTTATGGGAATTGAACCAAAGGTATCTTTGGTATATAAACCTGAAATATCCGTATAAAAGGAATCACCCTTCCCTTTAATAATACCTACAATATTAAAGTTGACACCAGATACATCTATCTTTTTATCTATTAAGTCCTCATATTTATACTTGTCTTGATCTAAGTTCAACATCATACCAATATCACTAGAAACACTATTATTCTTATCCAAAAGAAGTAAAACTTCATTATCACCATTTAGATAATGACCTGCTAAGAGATCAACATTTTTATAAAAGAAAGATGGATTACTAATGTTATTAATCATGACGTTATTAAATAGATAAGTTTTCTCAATGTTATTACACAATGGTTTTAAGTTATCAACATAATCTATAAAAGCATCATCGATCTTATTATAGTGATTAGTATCTTGAATTATAACATCTTCTCTCGAAACCTTTTCACTGGCAAATATTTCATCGATTTCTTTATCGATGTCATAAGAGTTTTCATTGATGATTAAGGGATACGTTGCCATCGTCGTCTTTTCATTATCACTGATTGCGGCATTAAAACCCTTACTAATACTTAAAACCAAAAGTAAAGTAATAAGACCAATACTAAAAGCGAGGGTGGTAATTAAATTTCTTTTCCATTTATAACGAATATTTTTTAATACGATAGCTAAGATATCTTTATTAATTTTAGGTTGTTTAATTCTTTTTTGATGGTTGATAACTTTGGACTTATGAACATGACTTTTAATAGAACCATCTTGTATTTTGATGATTTCATCACATCCACGAATAAGTTCATTATTGTGCGTTACGATGATGACAAGATGATCTTTTGCTAGCTTCTTAAAGATTTTCATAATTGTCCGACTGTTTTTAGAATCCAAGGCACCTGTTGGTTCATCAGCCAAGATGATGGAACTCGAGTTAACGAGTGCTCTTGCTATGGCGACTCTCTGAGATTCCCCTCCTGATATTTGCTTTACCATCTTCTTCTTTAAATGATCGATTCGTAAACGCTTTAAGATTTTACTATCATAATTCTTGTTTTTAATCTTAATATTATCATCTACCGTTAGATATGGAAGTAGATTATATTTTTGATGAATGAATGCAATATCTTTGGCGATATAATCGTCCAAGCGATGCCCTTTAAACTTCGTTATATCTTCATCATTAAATAAGATACTTCCCGATGTTGGTTTCATAAAACCCGCAATTAAATTTAATAAAGTTGATTTACCACTACCACTAGGTCCGATGATAAAGATAAGGCCACTATCGGGTAAGGTTAAGTTAATATTTTTTAAGACTTCTTGATCGTTACTTTCATACTTCATATATATATCTTTTAATGTAAGCATAAAATGTCCTTTCAATATCTCTTTCTCAATAATTGATTATATATTAGGAAATAAAAAAAGAGAATATAAAACCGTTATATTCTCAAATAAAATCCTTCATTTTATACAAATATTAAAAATGTGCAATAGTTAAGTTCTCACCTTTAACCAAATATTGTTTCTTGGCAAGTTTTAAGATCGGAGCATCACTCTTACTATCGGAATATGCTTCCATAACTTCATAATCTTTATATTTCTTGTTAAGTCTTACAACTTTGGTTTCCCCATGGCAATTTAAATCTTTAAACTCCCCCGTGTGTTTATCAACCCTAGAAGCAATAATATCTAAAACACCTAATTCTTTCTTTAAAGGATTAAGCAAAAATTCTGGAGATGCAGAAATGATAATATCTTTATCATGTTTCTTTTCCATATAATAATCCTTCAAATAGATACGATGATCATTCCAAAAGTTTTCGATATGTTTATCGATATCAGGAACATACTTTAAAAAAGAAAAAAACATTTCTTTCATCTTGGTCTTATTAATGATATGAAAGACATAACCAAGTGCTGCTACAATAATCTTCGGTAATAAGATAATAATCTTCGGATATTTCATCAAAGAATAAAAGAAAAAATCCGTTGATGAATCACCATCATAGATGGTTTTATCAAAATCATAAAGATTAACTTTCATATTATTTTCCCCTTTTACTATGTTCAAATAAGATATCAGTTTTAAATACTAATATGATAAATAAGATAAGTAATAACATATAAAGAAGCATACTAACCTTTTTATCACCTAATGTATAGAAGATTGATACAGCAGCAAATAAAGCATTAATAGCATACATTATTAAAACGGATTTAGAAGTGGATTTAGTCGTTTTAAGTAATTGATGATGAAGATGTTCTCGATCAGCAGAACCAATACTCTTCCCTTTAATAATTCTTCTAGACATTGCTAAGATTGTATCAAGAATTGGAACAAATAATACTAATAAAGGGATAATCAAAGAAGTAATTGTTGCGGTCTTAAATCCTAGAAGTGCAACAACCGATATAATATAACCTAAAAACATACTTCCCGTATCACCCATAAAGATCGATGCCGGAGCAAAGTTATACATCAAGAAACCTAAACAAGCTCCCAACATGATTAAACATAAAATAACATCAAGTCCCCCTAGTTTATTCATAATAAAACCAATAATAGCAATCGTTATAAAATAGATACTTGAAGTACCTGCTGCTAAACCATCTAAACCATCAGCAAGATTAATAGCATTAATAATAGCTATGATAAAAAAGATCGTTAAGGGATATGTTAAGAAACCAAATTCAAATCGCATCCCAAAAACGCGCATATCATCGAGTAAGATATTTCCATATAGAGCAATAATCATCGCTGCTGCTAGTTGACCAACCAATTTAGCTTTGATTGGTAATGGTTTAATATCATCGATCATTCCCGTTATAACTATTATAAATCCCCCAATTAGGATAGCTAACATTTGCGTCGTCTTGGGAGCAAATAACATATAACCTATTAAGAATGAGGTAAATATAGCAAGTCCTCCCATAGATGGCATTACATGATGATGAACCTTTCTCTTATGATCCGGTTTATCAACTGCATTAATATGAAAAGCAATCTTTTTTACAATGGGAGTTAAAATAATAGATGAAACAAAAGTAATAAGAACGATCAAAAAGATATTATAACCATTGATAAAGAGTTTCATAGAACCACTCCTTAGAAAGATTATAACACACTATGATTTAAAAGAAAATTAAACTACATTGCATTTTATAATGGTCAATGATAAAATTATTATAGTGAAAGAAGGATTTACATGAAGAATTTATTTAAAACATTTTTATGTTCAATGCTAATCGTTTCTTTATTAACGGGATGCGGAAAAAAGGAAGAAGAGATTGCTAAAGTAACATGTACGATGTCAGCTAAAGATGAATTTACTGAAGAAGTTGATACAGGTGTTATTGAATACCAAGGAGATAAAGTTTTATCTGTTGAACAAAAGAGCGTTTATAAAATTCTTGATGAAGAAATAACTGGTGAAGAATTAGCAGCAACTCTTGATGATTTAACCGAGATTGCTAGCATATATGAAGATATCGATGGTTATAAAGTTGAAACCGAAAAGCTAAGTGATAAAGAAGTATCAATATCATTAAAGATCGATTATTCTAAAGTTAATCTTGATAAGATCAAAGAGAAATTAGGAGATGATTATGTTAACCAAATCTTCCCTGATGGTTTAGATGTTACCGTAGATAAAGTCAAGAAGAATAACTTCGAAGGATTTGAATGTAAGTAAACACGAGCAATCGTGTTTTTTTATTGATAATTTAAAAAATTAAGAAAGCATATTAACTAAATAATGAGACACATTTTAATACTCCTATTTCATATACTTTGGAGTAATTTTGAGAGTAAAAAATTTAAAAAGCCCTATAATATAGGGCCTAAACGACTAAATTTGGTGATCTGTATGGGATTCGAACCCATGTATGTAACCTTGAGAGGGTTATGTGTTAAGCCTCTTCACCAACAGACCAAATAAAACTCGTAAATATAGTTTAACAAATATTTATGGTTTTGTTAAGATTTTTTTATGATTTATTGCTATTTTAGCAAAATTTCTATCTCCCATCATAATATTATATTTTCTTAAATAATGTTCAATAGATTCTTCGCCATCGAAAATATCTTTTAAATGATATTTAAAGGCTTCGGGATCATCTTTATATACTAAGAACAATTCATATGCTAGATATTCCCCTTTTATATAGGGTAAGATTACAGGGGTTATTTTAGGATATAGTTCTAATAAACGAATATTAGCTAATGCGGAATCCAATAAAGTATTGATATGATTCTTTAAATAAGTAGCACCTGTTAAAGAATCGATCTTATCAAGGGCAATGAGTTCAAAGAGAATGCTCATGACTTCACTATTGATATGAGGATTTTTAGCTCCATAGATGAACACATGTAAAATCTCATGCATGAAATTAGCAATATCACTAAGTTGAGAATAGCGATGCATGATGATATAAAAACTATTGCTATCAACACTGCTCATACATGATGGGTACTCCGGTATGATATTTTTAGTAGCAAGGGCCATTCTTAAGATGTCTTGATGTTCTTTATCAAATAACGATAATATATTATCACAAATTATGTTATCTAAATCTTTATTCGATAATTCGTCTTCTTCGATCTCTTTTGGTAAGGTAATAAAATGAACATATTCATTAAAGATTCTTGGTAAGGTGGTAAACTCTTCCATTCTAAATCTTAAATCCATATGACGTTTTTTTAAGTCATTTAGATAATCAAGATAATAACGATATGTTCGATAATTTTTTACACGTTCGATTAAATCCATAACTTCCCTCAGGTGATTATCATAAAACAAATCTAAGCAAAATAAAAGAAGGAAATTAATCCTTCTAAATACCAATTAATACTAAATCTTCGATCGAAGTCTTAACGATGTTGATAAATAACTCTTTATCAACATTATCAAACATACTCTTTAAATTTTTAAAATCATTAACGATCAGGTCTGGTCTAGTCATAATAATCTTGGCGAGATCGCCCGTAATACCCATATCATTATAGAATTTTAAATTCTTACGAATATTATCTTCGGATAAACACATAAGCTCAATAACATCACTCTTTAAGTTATGCATGATATATTCAAAATCAAGATTCGATACACCATATTCCTTTATGAAATCTATCATTTATCATCACTCCATATTATACGACCATTTTTAACGTCTTTAATAATCTTCGCTACTAATAATTTATTGATTAGTTCTAAATCTAAATGCTTGGAATCAAGATTAAATTTATTGATAAAATATTGTAACTTAAGATCTAGTTTTTGAACCTTTAAAAGATTATAGATGTTATTAGAATCTTCACTTAAATCGATATCATATTTCTTTAAAACTTCGATATTTTCGATGATCAATGATGGATCTAAAGTTAAGGTTTTATAACATTTATTTACTAAACGACGTTTATCGATATGAGCTTTTTCAGCATAGTTTAAAGTATATGCTAAGACTTCATTATCACATACCATAAATAATGGATTACGACGTATTAATTCCATATATTTAATATCATTTTCTTTTAGTAATTTAACATTATTAATATAATCATAATAACGTGGACGGAAGTATTCATTACGAATAGCAATGAAACAAGTTATTACGTTATTAAGTAAGATCTTTAATAATGTTATATCGATATTACCTTTATCATCTTTAACACTATCGATAACACTTTTTATAGAATCGGTATTAGCATATAAAACCAATACTAATTTTGCTAAAGTATTCTTCTTATCAATAAGATGTAAGATGCCATAATCTTCAGCTTTATTCTTTTTAATTAACATATAGGTTTTCGATACTTGATCGACATCGCATTTCTTTAATTCACCCAATAGATAATTAGGTAAAGACTTATAATTGATCTCTAATCTATCAAGGATAACTTTTAAACGATCATCTAATTTAGGTCTTCTAATATAACGAATATCAAACTTAACCGGATTTCTCTTAGGTGTTCTTAGGATTGCTAAGTTATGAACATTGATATATTTCATAATACTTAGTAAGTTTTGATCATATAATGCAGCATTATATTCCATCGTTAATTCTTCGATGTATTTAAAATCATTGATAAGTTCTCTTCTTCTTACCTTTCTTAGAAGATCATTACACTTCTTAGATTCCTCTTCGACATTAACGATACCTGGTACTTTTTTATCTAAGATATCGGTCATATCTTCGATAACATTATTGATAATGTCTCGATATTCTGGTAAGAGATCAACATTTAATTTATAATCTCTTTTACCAATCAATAAATCTCTTACTCTCTTAATAGAACTCTTATATTCTTTAGCATCTTGATGTTTAGTTTCACTAACTATTTTATCGATTATAGGATCAGTCATATCTGCTAAGCAATTTGGATTTACTATGATTGATCGCAATAATTCGACTAGATTAATATTATCAACAACAATGTCTTCACTCTTATAAGCACTCATTGCCGACAATTTGGTTTCAATTACTTTAATCAGTAATTCCCTGCCTTCGTCCATACTCCCAACTCCTATTTATTCTTTTTATATTTTTCTTTTAACTTCACTTTTCTTACCTACTAGTTTTTCATAGGCATCAATAAGTTCATGTAAAACCCCTAAACACTCTTGATATTCATCTCCATCAGGTTCGGTGTTATCGATCTTATCAAGGGTTTCCGAAATCGATTTGATGATTGGTAAAGTCTTTAAATCGATAGCTGTATCCATATCGACTCCTGTACTTTCGATTTCCGTAATAAGCATATCTAAGTATTGATCAAAATCTTCCTTATTAGCTTTCTCTTTAGCATAGAATTCACTAGTGCTTTCAATAATCTTACGAGCTTTACTAACATCACCAAATTCATTGTTATCTTCTAATTCTAGGACATCTAACATTCTTTTCTTATAGGTATCTAAAACATCTTTTCCCATTTTATTTTCTAAAGCTTGTTCATAAGCTCCTAAAAGATTACCAGATACCATTGCGATTAAGATACCATATACTAGATGTTCATCTAGCTTTCTCTTCTTAGCAATATCACTTGCCATTGAAGGAATTAAATCGATATCGATAGAATCACTTTCTAATTCTAATTCAATAATCTCTTTTTCTTTATCATAACCTTCTAAATATCTTTCATATAAAGCATTAATCTTACTAACAAGATTAATATATTCCTCATCCATATTAGGATCTTTAATAGCGGGAACATTTAAATTTTGTAAAGCAATATATTGTAAGATACGTTGACGATCACTTACTGGAATAGCAAAATTACTCATCAGTTTAAGTAACTTTTGGATATCATCTTCGGTAAATAAATGATCAAAGTTTTCCTTAGAAAAAAGATTTATATAATAACGATATTCAGCTACTTTAGTACCTTGAAGGTTTTGTTGATTAGTATTAATCATTTGATATTGTTCTAAGTAATCAACAATGATTCTTCGTATCTCTTCAAAGAATTTCATAATATCTAAAACACGAGTTTGATTCTTAGAATTCTTAACTGAATATACATTAGGATTAAAACTATTGATAATATTTTTCTTAGTATCATCATCAACCTTAATAATCTCTAAGATTCTTTCAATATCAGCTAGACGAAAATTCGTTATATCCTCACTCGTGAGTCTACTAGAGGACATATGGGTACGAGCAGTAATGATACCTACTAACTCATTATACGCATCTTCATCAAGATTCGCACTAGTAGCACCATCGGTCAATAATTGAATACGTTTTAGAAGTTCATCTTTTAGTCTATTAACACTATCTAAAATTTCACTACTCATTTCATATCCTCCCGTATTGTAATCATAGCATAAAAACGCCTTAAGTGTAAAGGGAATTAGCAAAATTCCCCATAAAATATGCTTATTGTAATAAATTCGAAATTATGCTATTATTTATAATGTCATGGAGTGATAAGATGGATACTAAAACCGTTAAACTATTTGATGCCAATAATAATTTAGTTCCAAATTTTGATGAAGAAGTCGAAAATATTCTTATCAGTATTCATGGAGAAAATTATTTTGATGTCGATGAAGAATTAGTAAATACCAATCTTATTCCTATACCTAAAGAGGAAGAAGAAATTTATAAAGATAAAGAATTAGATAAAACGATTGAATTCGTTGATTCAATGATACCTGTTGATGCTAAGAAGATTAAGATTGTTGAAAAGGAAGATGAAAAGGTTACTTTCAAAGATTTTATACCACTTCTATTCTTTATTATTATGTTTACGATTATCGTTATTGCTGGATATTATTTCTTAAATACTGCTAATCTAATGGAACTTATCAAGTAGTTATTGCAAAAGCTATTTTATTTAGATATAATAACCCTTCGAGGAAGGGGTTTTTTTATGCTTTATGATAAAAATATATTAACTTTAAGAAAACAATTTTTTTCTAGAGAAGTATCATTTAATCGTTTTAAAAAATTAAGTGTTGAAGATATCGAAGAGGTTAAAAGACAAGCTAAGGCTTTTCGCGAAAATTTAAACTGTGATCGTTTAGGAAAAATTGATGTTTATAATCGCGTATTATTATATTTAACTTCACCAATCGTTTATCCTAATTTAAAATCTTTTGATGAACAAGTATTATTTTTAATTCTTGTATGTGATGAAAATTTAAGCTGTTTAAAGAAATATAGCGAATCACAAATTATTACTTTAAAAGCTATCGATGAAGCGCCAAAAGAAGAACAAGGTAAATTGATTGCTTTAAGAAGTGAACAAATGCACAAGATGATTGCTAGTATTCGTGAAACAGCTGGTTTCTATGATGATCGGGTTTTAAAATACGAAACCATATATGTTAAACAACTATATCAAAATGAATGCTATGAAAGCAATGTGCAAAAGGTTGCTATTACACCACTATTATTATCACATAAGGATGTTACAAGTTTTATTGATGTAACCGATGAAGAAATGGCTAATATCGATGCCATTGCCGAGGATTATCGCGCAAGAGTTAGTGACCCTAAGAGCTTTAATACCTTAGCTTACAATATTATCACTAAGCGTCGTAAATTAGTGGTAGCAACTCGTGAAGAAAGAATGCTTTTGTTAATTCATATTATTGATCCGGAATTGATGATTTTAAAAATCTATGGTGAGGAAAGCACCTATGAAAATATCAAGAGAAGATGTATCGAAGAATTTGGTTATTTCCATCGCGATTTAATCCGTTTAGAAAAAGCATATCATGCTAGATTCTGTCCTGATAAAAAAGTTTCGGAATGGGATGATGAAAAGAAATTATTATGGCAAGAATAGAAGATAAAGAAGAAAATTATAAGGACTTTGGTCCCCTAGACTTAACATATGATCCATCATATACGATGATGAAAAAGGTTCATAATAATCTCTATCTTTCTGATGAACAAAGAGAGATTTTAGATAAGTACCATATCGATTACCAAAAATGTAAGGACATTCATGAGCTTCTATACGTTATCGAAATGATGATGGAAGATGATGAAGAAGATGATTTAGCTAACCTTTCAATGATGTTATCTGAAAGAGACTACTACGAAAATTACAACAAATAGTTATTGATATTCAATAAAAATATGTTATAATATGATTAGAAGGTAAGGTGTAATATCTATGGGATTAATTGTAAGACTTGACCGTGTAATGGCGGATCGCAAAATATCTTTAAAGGACTTAGCAATCAATGTAGGAATTACAACTGCTAATCTATCAAACTTAAAGACTGGTAAAGCCAAAGCTATTAGATTTTCCACATTGGAAGCTATATGTAAGACTTTGAAATGCCAACCAGGAGATATCTTAGAATTTTCTGCTGATGATTCAGATAACTTATTATAAAAGAGACTTCAATGAAGTCCCTTTTATTTTTCAAAAATAGCAAATTCTTTAGGTATCTTAGCTTCGAAGTGAAGCAACTCTTTCGTGCGAGGATCGATGAGCTCAAGCGTGGTAGCATGTAGGCATAGACGACGTAAGGGATTTTTCGTAGCATCATATTTTTTATCACCAATTATGGGATGCCCAATATTTTGCATAGCTACCCTTATTTGATTCTTTCTTCCCGTATAGATATTGATCTTCAAAATGGAATGACTTTTCGTTCTTCTAATTACTTCATATTCCGTTATGGCTTCCTTACCCTTACCATCCTTACTAGCATAAGTAAGAAGAGTTTGGGTTTCTAAAAGATATTCTGTTATGCGTTTCTTAAGTGGTTCAACAAAGCCTTCAACAATACCTAAATATTCTCTTTTTTTAACGATATCATTCCAATTATCTTGTAAGGCATTTTTCATCTTTTCATTCTTAGCAAATAAGACCACACCAGAAGTATCACGATCCAAACGATGGACGATAAAGACCTTATTATTCTTATTCTTTTTCTTTAAATATACATATACCTTATGATAAAGCGTATTAATCTTTTCATCCTCTGTAGCAATCGTTAGAAGATGAGCTGGTTTATTAACAACAATTAAATCTTTATCTTCATAAATAATGTCTAATCTATCCTTAACCATTTTTGCTCCTTTTAAATCTTATCATAAAGCTAAGAATAATCATTAAAATGGTTATTCCTAACATATCATATAGATAACGATTATCTTTCTTTGTTTCCTCTTTTTGTTCTTCTACTACATTAGATGATGTATTATCTAAATTAATACCACTTTGACAATATTTTTCTTTTTCATTAGGATAATTCCAAATACCTAATCTTTGTTCTAAAGCATTCTTTTGCAAGCTACATAAATCATTTAAATATAAATAATCATCATTGATATAATTTACTTGTGCATAACCCTTTTCAATAAGATCACTTTGTAGTAATTTACCATCGATATAAACCCATACATTTAAACGATTAAATTCATCGACATTTAAATATTTAGGATCATATTCAATCTCGATTGTTTTAGCATTATTTAATTTATTACAAACATAAGAATTGATTGTATCATTTAGATTGCCATCCGACATATCGGTTGCAATGAGATGAATGATTCTTTTCTCACCATCAATATATACCCATGATGTTAAAGCATCTTCACATTTAACAAGTTCAACTTCTATAAGATTAGTTGTTTCTTCTAATGCTTTAACATTGATCATAAAACAACAAAATATCATTAATAAAAACAATACTTTTTTCATATACTACACCTTAAAAAAATTATAATACATTTTCAGTAAATAAGTAAATCTATTTATATTTTTTAAACTTGTATATTTGTTTATTTGTTGTATAATTGTAATAGAGGTGAATTTCAAAATGGCAGAGAAAGTTGAGAAGAAAAAAACAACTGCAAAAAAGAGTACCACAAGTACTAAGAAAAGTGCTCCAAAAACTACTTCTAAGAGTACAACTAAAAAGACGACTACTAAGAAAGCAGGTACTGCTAAAAAAGCAACTGCTACGAAGAGTACAACTACTAAAGCTGCTACTAAGAAAACAACAGCTAAAAAAGAAGGAACTAAAAAGACTACTGCTAAAGCTAGTACTACTAAAAAAACTACAGCTACGAAAACAACACCTAAGAAGAGTTCCTCTAAAAGCGTAAAAGCTAGTTCTGAAAAAGAATTAAAACAATTAGTAGCTGAACAACCAGTAGAAGAAAAAGAAGTTGAAGTTAAAGAAGTTAAAAAGATTGAAGAAGCTCCTGCAGTTATAACTGAAAGAGAAAAGAAAATCGAAAGACGTATTGATTTTGGTATTCTTCTTCTAATATTAGGTTTATTTGGTTTACTTATTACGCTATTCTTAAATAGTTCTATGGATATATCTCATAATGTTAGCAACGGACTAGTAATTGGTTCTATGGCATTAGAATTAATTGGTATTGTTGTTATCTTATGGAATGCTTTATGTAAATAGCTTTTAAGTAAAGGGGATTAATATGAGTGAATCATCAGTTGTTACAGAGACTGTAGCAACAATATATTTGATTAGTTGTTTTGCTATTCCAATACTTTATCTATTTATCTATTTGATTGTAAGTCGTAAGAATAAAAAAAGAAATGTTGCTAAACATTTAGGTATTGCTATTGCTTTAATGATTATTATGTTTTCCGTAAAATTGCTATTACGTTT
>CANQQK010000030.1 GCA_947626015.1 uncultured Bacilli bacterium
CCCGTAAACATCTCAGGAAATAACGTCAATATACTTATCTTCATAATATCAAACCCTTTGTCTTCTCTTCGACATATATCTTATTATTTAAAACATCAACTCTTTGGATAAAATCCCCTGAAAGTGGTATATAGTAGTTCTTATTAAGATAGCTAACGATTAATAAGGAATTAGGTCCCGTTTGATAATCTTTAATATGACCTAAACTTTCCTCATTACAGATAACCTCTAAACCAATAACATCTTCTAAGATAAATTCATCATTTTTAAGTTCTAGAAAATCTCTTCTGATAAAAAGACCTTTTCCTTTAAATGGTATTACTTGATTGATATCATCAATTCCTTCAAGGGTAATCATATCGAACCCCTTATGAACTCGATATGATTTGATAACATAGGTCTTATTAGCAATAACGACTTCCATACCCACAACAAAGACACGTGATTTTAATTCAAAATCACTCTTTATTCTAATCTCTCCCTTAATACCATGAGTATTAACTATTTTACCTACATAAACTAAGTCCATATCATTTCCTCTTGAGTGTTTATTATATTATTTAACCTTATCAATTTCAAGTAAATTATCACATATCAAACTATCATATAAAAACCTTTTATTATCTAACATTTCTTTAGTACTAACCGTATAACCAATAACCGGTTTATCACTTCTAAGACGTTTTAATTTATTTTCACTTAAAATATCAATAGCGCAATTGATAAAATCATATTTCTTAAAGAAGTATTCTTTCTTATAATTCGATTTACCTATTAGATAACCGATAATAAAGTTTTCCCGATTTTTACTAAACCATTTAATGGTTTTAATATTGAAGGATTGAATAGCAAATTCGCCTTCATAATGATCTAAGATATCCGCTACCTTACTTTCAAATAATCCTCTTTTAGTAAGCGATTTTAATTCGATAAGTAGTGGTACTTTGCCATTGATAGCATCTAAGACATCTTCCAATTTAGGAACATCATATTTAGCAATATATGATAGTTCTTCATAACTTAGATTTTCGATATGACCTTCAACATTTAAAAGACGCATCATATCATCATCATGGAAACAAACGATATTACCATCCTTAAGAAGACGAATATCGATTTCCACCATATAACCTAAAGATACTGCCTTTAAAATAGCTCTTAAACTATTTTCAAAGACCAATTTATTATCATAAATTCCCCGATGAGCAATCAATTGCCCTTTTAAGAAATTTAAATTCTTAATATTCTTCATAACTTCACCTAATATAGTATATCAAAAAATATCCTAATAGAAAATAAGGGTTTAAAAAAAGAGATTAAAAATATTAATCTCGATCATATAGTTCATAGAGGATAATACTGGTTGCAATAGCAACGTTTAAACTCTCACAATTATCTTGCATCGGAAGATATATTTTATCATTACTTTTAGAAATGAGTTCTTCCTTAACTCCCCTACCTTCATTACCCATAATCAAAGCATAGGGTTTATCTAAATGTAAATTTTTAATATTCTTACCTGTTCTAACATCGGTGGAAAGGATTTGGTATCGGTCCTTAATGGTATCGATAAAGCTAGCTAAATCATCCTTGATAAAGTTGATATGAAAAAGCATTCCTTCACTGCTCCGAATAACCTTATTATTATAGATATCTACCGTGTCTGGTGATAAAACAATGGTATCAATACCAAAAGCTACAGCACTTCTAATGATGGTTCCAAGATTACCTGGGTCTTGAATATCATCGAGTAATAAGATGTTACCATTAATTTTCCTTTCTTCCATCATCCTTACGACTGCTAAGACTTTAGGAGGCGTTGTAAGATGACTCAACTTCTTCATCACATTGTTCGATACCAAAGTAGCGTCGGGATAATCCTCGGTAGCAAAGATTTTTTCGATTAATCCTCTCTTACGAGCTTCCTCTACCAAATGTTCACCTTCAACGATAAACAATCCCATTTGATAACGATACTTCTTTTCATCCAATTTTGCATATTCCTTGATTAAAGAATTATTTACCGATTCAATCATTAATCTCTCAACTCTTTTCTGGCTTCTTTATAACGTGGAAAATGTTCTTCCACACACTTCCAAAAATCTGGGGAATGATCCATATGATAGAAATGTGCTAATTCATGACATATAACATAATCGATCAAATATGGTTTCTTATGAATGAGCAAGGTATTTAAGGTCACTGTCATACTGCTCTTATTACAAACACCCCATCGACTCTTCATCTTCCTAATCCTTAGGCGAAATTTCGGAATATTACCATAACTTGGTAAATAGATATCCATTCTCTCTTGAAAGAACTTCAAAGAATGTTTTTCCAAATAAGCATTGACTTCATCTACGGAAGGACCAAAAGCCGTATTTTCATCGAACATGATTTTCTTATATTGAACGAAATCCAATTCCTTACCTAGAAAGAGAATATGTTCTTTTTCGGAATCATGTTTAGCAACCTTTTTATACATTCTCTCTAAGGATTTAATATTTTTCTTTAAGAGATGATCGATTTCGATGTTGCTAACATATTTAGGACATGTTACATAGATCTGTTTATCTTCATTGATACGAAAATAGATATTTTTAATACGTTTACGTTCAACGATAACTTCTAAATCATTACCTAAAACGATCACTAACTAGCTCTCCAAGTTTCATACCAAGTCTTTAAATGACTAGTAATTTCTCCATAACAATATTTAGCAGCATCTTTAATAACATTCCATGTTAGACTTAAACTCTTCTTAAGAATAGCAAAGTCATTTTTAGCAACTTGACAAGCTTCACTATCTTTTTCACATAGAGATGAAGTTATCTCCATATATTTAGCAATCAATTTAGCTTTTAAATCACTAACTTTATTCTTAATGGTATCCTTATAACCTGGCCATTTATTATCGATCTTGCTATCGATCAATAAAGCATAGTATATGATCTTAGCTTTAGCAGATGTTTTAAGTTCCGAAAATTTCTTTCCTTTGATCGTACCATCATAGAAGATAAAATCAACTAGGGTTATAAAACCACTCTTAGCCTTTTCGGGAATCGTTTTCTCGCGTTCATAATTATTATAAGCTTCATATTCCGTACGAACATAATTTACAACTTCATCATCTTTAGCTGTTGTTACCTTAGTTGTCGTCTTTTTCGTCGTCGTAACCTTCTTTGTTGTCGTATTTTTAGAAGTCGTTATTTCACTTGTAGTCGTCGTTACCGATGGTGTTGTGGAAGGAATGGTCGTTGGTTCTTCGTTTTGTAGATTATCTAATTCATCCTTTTTAGCAACGACTTCGATTTTTTGCGTAGTGAAATCATCGCCCTCTTCTAGGTAATCGATCGATAATAGATCCCCTACTTCAAAGTGATCTTTGGTCTTAAAGATATATGATTCATCGGAATCGATTTCACTTACTCTAACATAGTTATTACCACTATCTAAAACAGTGGCATAGAGATGTCTTTCATAGACTTCATTATCCCCTTTTAGTTCTTGAACAAAGGAGATAATGGTCATAGCTAAAGCAATAACTACAAAAGCACATATAAATGATAAAATAATTGTTTTCTTTTTATAATCAACATTATTCATTATTCTTCACCACGATTCTTAAATTGTAAGATAATTGGTGTTCCTTCAAGATCGATGTTTTCTCTAATCTTATTTTCTAAATAACGTTCATATGAGAAATGGATTAGTCCTTTAGAATTAACATGGAAGGTAAACTTTGGTGGACATACTCCCGTTTGACTTGCAAAATAAATCTTTAATCTTCTTCCCTTATATGAAGGTGGTTCATGAAGCGCTACCGCATCACGAACGATATCATTTAATAAACTGGTCTTGATCTCTTTATTATATGATTCATGAGCTTTGATGATAGCTGGCATCAAGGTATGAATACGAGATTTTGTCTTAGCAGATAAGAAAACCACTGGTGCATAGGGAATAAATTGAAATTCATTTTCGATTCTTTTCTTCCAAGTTTTAATCTCTTGGTCCTTATTATTAACGGTATCCCATTTATTAACAACGATAACGATGGCTTTACCAGCTTCTAAGGCATAAGAAACGATATGTTTATCATGTTCGATAATTCCTTCAGAAGCATCTAAGACGATACAACAAACATCCGCTCTTTCGATGGCTTTTAAGCTTCTAATCAAGGAATATTTTTCGACTTGTTCATAGACCTTACCCTTTTTACGCATTCCCGCTGTATCGATAACTAAATAGTTATTCTTTTCATAGGTAAATAAGGAATCGTTAGAATCTCTTGTCGTTCCCGCGATATCGCTAACGATTTGTCTTTCCTCACCAAGAATGGCATTTACTAAACTCGATTTACCAGTATTAGGTCTTCCAATAACACAAAATCTTATCAAAGCATCATTGGGTTCCGTCGTATATAGAGGAAAATCTTCCGTAATCATATCGAGTAATTCTTTGATATGTCTTTTATGTTCAGCACTGATCGTAATAATATTTTCAAAACCTAATTCATAGAAATTATAGATATTATCTTCATGAACATCATCATCGATCTTATTCAAAGCTACGATAACCTTTTTATTAGTTCTTAAAAGCATATCTCTAACGGCTAAGTCATTACTAGTAATATCACTTCTACCATCACAAACGAAGACGATAACATCAGCTTCATCGATAGCAAGTTCGGCTTGCATCTTAATATTATCATTGAAAGTAGCATTCTCTAAATCGATACCTCCAGTATCGATTAAACTAAACGACTTATCATTATAATTTACAATACCATATAGACGATCTCTTGTTACTCCAGGAACATCAGCAATAATTGCTTTTTTCTCATTGATTAAACGATTAAATAGAGATGATTTACCGGTATTAGGTCTTCCAACCAAACAGACTGTTTTACGCATAATTCTCCCCTCCTAAATGTCTTTTATCTTAACATAAAAGTGCCTAAATAGCAATTTATCTAGGCACTTTATAAATCTAATATATTAAACACGTCTAGCTGGATAAGCATGAGCTGTTTCAAATTTTCCATAAGCGGAAACTTTATCACATTCGGTTCGATCAAAATAAGTATAAACTCTTTTATATTTGTAATAGATATATACATTACATAGATTGATTACACTATTATCTTTAGGATTGATAACGACATTATCATAATAAGGTTTTTCTTCAGCACTACATTTATCAGCACAAGTATCCTTTTCATCATAATCCAAACTATTATTAGCTACAAGATCACTAACAGACATTGAGATACAGAAGAAAGTATCATCTGGTAAAGTAGCTCCTTCATCCTCGGTTGTTTCTCTCATCGTAACTTGCGTTACATTATCATCCTCATCATAATCAAATTTACAAGTATATCTCTTGCTTCCATTTAACGAAAGTCCTCTTTTAACATTACCAATATTGGCTTGTCCATAACTCTTGGCAGCTTCTTCGATTAGATCCAATTTCGTAGCATAAGATGATTCCTTAACCGTACCACCTAACTTTAAAGCATTTGGTACTGCAATAGCCATTATAAGACCTAATAGAACAATAACTGCTAAAAGTTCAACCAATGTAAAACCATTTTTTCTATTCATATTATCACCTAATCATAGTATATCAAATAAAAAAAAGATGAAGAAGTTTTATTCATCTTGATTAACATAACTTGACAATATATTGTATATTTCTTCACGACCCTTTTTCGTTACTGATGAGAACGTTACAAAACGATCTTGAGGTAAGATATTTAATGAATCTCTTAAAGATTTCTCATACTTAGCCTTTTGACTAGCTTTAACCTTATCATATTTAGTAGCTACGATTACTGTTGGTAATTCATAATATTTTAAGAAATTATACATTAAGATATCATTTTCCGTAGCTTTATGACGAAAATCAACCAATAGAAAGACACATTTTAAATTCTTACGATTGATTAAATATTCTTCGATCATTATTCCAAATTTCTTTTGTTTTTCTTTAGATACTTCAGCATAACCATAACCAGGTACATCGACAAGATAAAAAAGATCATTAACGAGATAAAAATTTAAGGTTTGGGTTTTACCAGGTTTACCAGATGTAAGAGCATAATTCTTACGACCTAAAAGCGTATTGATAAAGCTGGATTTACCAACATTACTACGACCACATAAAACAAATTCATCACGTCCATCAGTAGGATATTGACTGGTTCTAACCGCAATCGTTTCCAAGTTAGATGATTCTATTTTCATAAAAGATCCCTTTCCTTGTTTATAATTATAATAAAATATTCCTAAGAAAGCAAACATATAGAAAAAAGAAGACCAATATTATATAATATGATTAGGTGATAAAATGAATTATCCAGGGAATATTAAAAAGGAATATAAAAAAATCATCAATTATGGAAATCGTGGTATGGATTTAGAAGACCTACTCAATAAAAGTAATGAATATTACTTAGAATCTAATCGTGCTGTTATCTATAAAAAACCAACCCCTATTACCATTAGTCAAGTAAGCTATGCTAATAAAGAGAAGATGATTACTAAAGCTTTTTTTAGAACCCCTTCGACTCTTGATTATAATGGTATCTATAAAGGAAGATATATCGACTTTGATGCTAAAGAGACTAAAAATACATCGTCTTTTCCTTTAGCTAATCTTCATGAACATCAATATTTGCATATTAAAAGAGTTATCGAACATGGAGGTATTTCTTTCCTTATAATAAGTATGAATAATAACTTTTATTATTTAGATGGTTTTGATATAATTAAATTTATAGAAGGAAATACTAGGAAAAGTATTCCCTACTCCTATATTCAAGAAAAAGGTACTATAATCGAACAAAAAATTAATCCGAGATTGGATTATTTAAGTGTTATCGATCAAAGATATTTTATGGAGGAATAATACTATGGCAACTAAAAAGAAGTCTAATAAAAGTAGTAAACCGATTAAAAAAGATGATTTAAATAAGAAGATTAATAATTCATCTCCTAAAAAAAGTACGAATACTACTAAGAAAAATACCAATAGTAAACCTAAAAATAATGCTAAAACTAATCCTAATAAAAAGGTAAATAATAATCAAAAGCCAAAGAATAATAATATTCCTAAAAATAATCAAGTTAAGAAAACAAATACAACTAAGAAGAATCCTTCTAATAATAAGGTTAATAAACAAACACCTAAGAAAACAAATACAACTAAGAAACCGAATAATACACCTAAGAAGCCGCAAAATACAAAAATTCAACCTAAGGAAGAAAAAAAACAATATATAGAACCCAAAGAGGAAAGAATTTATAGCTTTGATGATAAAGTATTCGATTTTAAGAAAGAGTCTGAAGAAATTAAGGTTAATAAGAAGAATGACAATATCTTTAAAAGAATCTTAAATGCCCTTTTAATCGTTATTGTGGGGATATGTAAAGGTCTTTTAATTTGTGTCAAGTTTATTAAAAATTTTATTGAAAAACAATATAATAGTATCAAAAGGAAGAGAAAGAGAAAAAAACAAGTCAATGCTATAAGAAGAGATGAAATCGAAAATAATGAACTTGTTTTACTAAAGTATAGGGATTATCCCTTCTATGGTTATCTCTATGTCTTTTTAGTTAATAGAATAAGGGTGATGAAATTCGATATGAAAAATTTTAAAAAGAAATTTAAATATGGAACTTTAAAAGATAAAATTCTCATCATATTCATGATGTTCCTAATCTTAGGATTCAGTCTATTCGTTGCCTTCTGTATATTCATTATTGTTACGGCTCCTGAGGTAACAGAAGAAAAATTATATCGTAATACAACAACCGTTCTTTTAGATAAAGATGATAAGGAATTTGCGAGAATTGGTGCTGAAAATCGTGAAAATGTTGGTTATGAAGATTTACCAGAGGTTTTAATCGATGCCATTGTTGCTACTGAGGACTCACGTTTCTTCCAACATAATGGAATCGATATTGCTCGTTTTACGAAAGCGGCAGTTGGACAATTACTTGGTCATAGCGATGCTGGTGGTGGTTCCACACTAACCATGCAAGTTTCTAAAAAAGCTGCTACTTCGACTGAATCTCATGGTATTAAAGGTATCATTAGAAAATTTACGGATATCTACTTAGCTGTATTCGTCTTAGAGCAAAGATATACCAAAGAACAAATTATGGAATTCTATGTTAATATCAATTACTTAGGTTCAAGAGCATATGGTGTTCAACAAGCAAGTAAAACCTACTTTGGTAAAGAGGTATCCGAATTAACTCTAGCTGAAGCGGCATTACTTGCGGGATTATTCCAAGCACCAGATTACTTGGATCCTCGTAAGAATCCTGAAGGTGCTGAGGAAAGACGTAATACCGTATTAAATCTAATGTATCGTCATGATTATATTACCGAAGAAGAAAGAGATAATGCTCAATCAATTCCGGTTGAAGGTATGCTAACGCAAACCGTTAATAAAGAAGAAACCGATAATATCGGCTTTATCGATACGTTAGTTGCTGACGTTGAAGACAAAACAGGATTTAATCCTTATGTAACGCCAATGATTATTCATACAACTTATGATATGGAAAAACAAAAGGTTATCAATGATGTTTATGATACCTACAAATTCCAAGATGATTATGTCCAAGTTGGTGTTGCGGTAACCGATGTGGAAACTGGTGCTATCGTTGCTGTAGGTGCTGGTCGTAATAAAACTGGAGTTTCCCAATTTAACTATGCTAAAGCTAGAAGACACCCAGGATCAGTTGCTAAACCAGTTATCGACTATGGACCAGCAATCGAATATTTAGGTTGGTCTACTGGTACAACGGTTATCGATGATGAATATGGCTACTCTAGTGGTGGTGCAATTAAAAACTTCGATGATAAGTTTAAAGGTATCTTAACTGTAAAAAAAGCTTTAGCGCAATCAAGAAATGTTCCGGCTTTATATACCTTCCAACAAACGACCAATGAACAAAAGTTAGATTTTGCTCGTTCCCTTGGATGGTCTCCAGAGGTAACTCCTAATGGAACGATGCTTGAATCCGATTCCATCGGTGGATTTAAAGGTGTTACAGCTATTGAAGCTTCAGCTGCTTATGGCGCCTTTGCTCGAGGTGGTATCTATATCGAACCTTATACCTATACCGAAATCGAATTTGAAGATAGCGAAGAGGTTATCGAATATGTACCAAAGAAGAAACAAGTTATGAGTGAAGAAACGGCTTACATTATTACGATGATTTTAAAATATGCCGTTACTAGTGGTACAGTTACAGCTGCAAATAAGGTATCCGGTACGGATATCTGTGGTAAGACTGGTACATCGACTATCGATAGTGCAACCTTAAAAGAATTAGGATTAAAAGGTAATATCGTTGGTGACTCATGGGAAGTTACCTTCTCTCCTGATTATGTCATTGCGATGTGGCAAGGATATGAAAATACGGTTACTAAAGAACATTATCTATTAAACTCTCAAGCTGTTAAGACAAGAAATGGTGTATCCCGTGCTTTAGGTAATGGCATATTCGAAAAGAATTCCCGTTTCAAACAACCGGCTGGTGTTACTTCAGCAGTTATCGAACTTGAAACCGATCCAATTAAACTTGCTAGTGCTTATACTCCCGATAATTTAAAGAGTACGGAATTATTTAAAAAAGGTACTGAACCTATGGAAGTATCTAATCGTTTTGATACATTACAAGATCCAAGCAATCTTCGTTACTCATCAACAACGACTTCGGTAACCCTAGCTTGGGATGCGGCTCCTTATCCAGATGCTATTAATCAAACATATCTTTTAGATTATTTCAATAATTCGCCAGTTTATAAGACATGGGCCGAAAAATATTTCAAAAAACGTGTCGAATATAATAATGCTACTTTTGGTAATTTTGGATATCACGTTTACCTTGTAAACTCTAGTGGTACTTATGATTTAGGATTTACAACATCAACCCAATTTACAGCTAATGTTCAATTCGATTCTTCAACGCGTTTTGTTGTTAAATCATCATATCAAAAGTTTACAGCTAACCAATCTCCTGGTTTAACGATAAACGTACAACCTAATTATCAAGGTACTTATATTCCACCTACACCAGATGATAATACAACCGAAGCTAATGTTAATCTAAGTATTATCTATAAAGGTAAATCATCATGTTCAACCTTAGATGATTATAATTCTTTAGGTAATTCGATTAGCGATAAAGTACGTATTGAAGCTAATGGTGTTGATGTTACAAATCAATCCAACGTATCAATTAATTGTTATCTTGCTGATGATGATAATGATCAAGGTGGACATTGCTCTGAGATGAAAGCTGGTACAAATTATCGTTTAGAGATTACGGCTGTATATCGTAATAAACGTCGTATGGCGATTGTAAATATTAAACCTAGTTGTTAAGAGTAGTTATATACTACTCTTTTACTATGGGTAAAATTTTGCATTTTTTTAAACTTTATGTTATCATAGCAATCACTCGAGGGGGAATAGTATGAAATATGATGAATTTTTAATTGAAGTTAAGACACCTTGGTCCAAAAAAGATGCCAATTATGAAAGAATGGTTATCAGATATAACTGCATACCTAGCGATATATGTGATAAGCCAATCTTTGCTTTTCATTATTTAAATGAAATAGAAACGAAAAAAGAGATTACTACAGAACAAACCGATGAAGGTTTATTGGTACATGCTATCGATGCTAAGACTTATGAAGAGATCGATAGCAAAAGTAAGTTTATATCATGTTTAATTAACTATACTTTAAGTCAATGGAGTTATGAAGGATAACTCCTCTTTTTTTATTTTTAGGGTTCTCATTGTTGACTTATTTCTAATGCTTATTGTATAATTGTAGTAGAATACAAAAGATAGGGTTGAAGACATATGATGGATGAAAGTACTGCTAATGTTATGAATATGGCTACAAATCAAAATATGACTGATAATGTCGGTAATGTCACACAATATGTCGATGAATACGGAAACCCTATCGATCCTTCTTTAATCGATGCTAATGGCAATTATATTGGTAATCAAGTACCACAATATGTTGATGAGTATGGTAACCCTATCGATCCATCCTTAATCGACGCTAACGGTAATTATATTGGTAATGATGTACCACAATACGTTGATGAATATGGAAACCCTATCGATCCATCCTTGATCGATGCTAATGGTAATTATATCGGTACCCCAGTTGATGCCCTACCACCACAAATCGATGGTCAAGCCTTAGCTGAACAACTTAATAATGCTGCCGGTACGATTACGGAACAAGCAGGTGTATCTGCTGCTGTTGAAGCTTCCCAAAAGAAGGAACTTCTTAGTGGAATGGTTACTTTCGATTATAACAATGTGCCAATTACGGATATCGTTAACTCTATTATTCTTGATGCAATCAATAAGGGTGCATCCGATATTCACTTTGACCCTTTTGATGAAGGTATTAAAATCAGACTTCGTATCGATGGTGAACTTAATGATTATTCCATCGTACCTTTATATGTAAAACGTAATATGATTACCCGTATCAAGATCATATCTGGTATGAATATTACGGAAAGCCGTATACCTCAAGATGGTGCTATCAGAACCGAACTTCAAAACAAGACCATCGACCTTCGTGTTTCTTGTCTTCCAACCAATGTTGGTGAAAAGATCGTTGTTCGTATCATGGATTACTCCATGAGTGCTCAAGGTATCGAAGCTCTTGACTTTAGTGAAAATAATCTTGATAAAGTAAAAAGAATGCTTGAATTACCAAATGGTATTATCTTGGTTACAGGTGCTACTGGTTCCGGTAAATCAACAACCGTTTATTCGATGCTTCAAAGATTAAATGTTGAGGGTACTAACCTAATAACCGTTGAGGATCCCATAGAGATGAATATTGGTGGTATTAACCAAGTTCAAGCACAATCCGAAATCGGTTTAACATTCGCTACGGTATTACGTAGTATCTTACGTCAAGACCCAGATGTTATTATGATCGGAGAGATTCGTGATGATGAGACCGCAAGAATTGCTGTTCGTGCATCCATTACTGGTCACTTGGTATTATCGACCATCCACACCAATAACTCCTTAAATACCATCGAACGCCTTACCGATATGTCCGTTGAAAGATACCTACTTGGTTCTTCCCTATCTGGTATCATATCGCAAAAATTAGCAAGACGTTTATGTAATAAATGTAAAAGATTAAGACCAACAACTGATTATGAAAAGAGTATCTTTAAAACGACTCTTGAACAAGACGTTGAAGAGATCTATGAACCTGTCGGATGTCCTGAATGTTCACGTGGATATCGTGGAAGAATTGCTGTTCATGAAGTACTTCTATTAAATCAACATATTCGTGATGCTATCACCAAAGGTGTTAGTAAAGCTGAACTAAGAGCTTTGGTATATTCCCATCATGGTACCGATACAATGCTTGAAGATGGTCTAAAAAAGGTTTTAGCGGGTTATACTTCATTTGAAGAAATCCTAAAACTAATCGATCTAGAAGATGACTTAGGTACAGGTACTCAATTAGGTTTAGTAAATCAAATTGAAGCTTCAACATTCAATAATGATGACCCTAATGCTAATCTACTTAAGACTCCTGAATTATCGGGACCAAAACCTTCAAGTGAAGGTGTAGCTCCAAGTGTTACAACAACTGCTCCAGCAACCATGGGACCTACAAAGGAAGGTGCTGTAAATATGGTAGCAACCCCTACTCAATTAACCGGACCAATTAATATCAATATTCCACCAGAGTTAATTGCTTCATTATCTGGTCTTACTAATTTAAAGAATATCGCTGATGAACTTGCTAAAGTAACCGCTTTAGAAGAAGAAGTCGAAGATGAACTAAAAGCAAAACATAAAAAAGATAAGTCCGATAAAGAAAAAGAAGAACCT
>CANQQK010000031.1 GCA_947626015.1 uncultured Bacilli bacterium
ATGCTGGAGCATTTGGTAATGCTGCTACGAATATTGTCTATCCATTTACGGTTGTTGCTCTAGCCTTTGCACTATTGTTTGGTGATGGTGCTGCTGCTCTATTTAACTTATCTTTAGGAGCTAAGAATAAAGAAAAGTCAGATAAGTCGATTGGTAATGGATTAATTCTTTTGGTTTTAGTAGCAATTGTTTTAACCCTTATTGGTTTGGGATTTTTAAAACCGATCTTAAATATTTTTGGTGGTGATCCTAATGAGATAAAGTGCTATCAATATGCTACTGATTATTTTAGAATCATCTGTTATGGTTTACCTTTTTATATTATAGGTCAAGGATTAAATGCTACGATTAGAAGTGATGGTAGTCCTAAATATGCAATGTTTGCTACTGTTATTGGAGCAATTTCCAATATCATCTTAGATCCTATATTTATCTTTGTCTTTAAGATGGATGTTAAAGGAGCAGCTATTGCTACTATTATTGGTCAAATACTAACCTTTATAATTAGTATCTATTATCTACATAAAGCTAAATCTTTTAAAATCAATAAGGAATCTATAACCTTAGATAAAGATGTATGCAAGCAAATCATATCTCTTGGATTAGCTTCTCTTATCACCCAATTAGCAATCGTGGTAATTATTGCTGTAGCTAATAATTTGGTTGGTAAATATGGTTACCAAACGCTTGCTTCTACGGGAGTACCTTATGGTGTTGTAACACCTTTAGCAGTAATTGGTATATGTATGAAAGTCTTTGGTATTATCGTATCGATTATTATTGGTGTAAGTCTAGGAGGAATGCCAATCATTGGTTATAATATGGGTGCTGGCAATGTCAAAAGAGTTAAAGAAACCATTAAATATATCTTAATAATAAATCTTATTATTGGTGCTATCGCCTTTATCATATTTGAACTCTTCCCTACTTATATCATCAATATCTTTGGTAGTAATAATACTTTTGAATATCAAGAATATGCTACTTATTGCTTACGTATTTTCTTAGGTGGTATCATTCTAACATGTATGGTTAAATCGATCTCTATATTGCTACAATCTATGGGTTCAAGTTTTAAATCTACTCTACTTGCTCTAGCACGTGATGTCATCTTCTTTGTCCCATCAATTATCATTATTGCAATGATAAGTCATAATGTCGTAACGATGCTATGGAGTGCTATTATCGCGGATATTCTCGCATTTATTACTAGTAGCTATCTTCTAAAAAAGGAATTTAAAACGATTGAAAAATTAGATGAAGATTATGAATTAGAAGTTAATTCTAATAATAAAGGAAAAAACATTCTTAATAATAAAGTTGTTATTACTATATCTAGAGAATATGGTTCTGGAGGTCACTATGTTGGAAAATTATTATCTCAAGAATTAGGTATTGCTTTCTATGATAAAGAAATAATAAATCTAACAGCACAAAAATATGGTTATAGTAAAAAATATATTTTAGAAAATGAAGAAAGAAATATCTACTATAATAATGATGATAAATTATTTAATAGTGAATCACAAGTAATTGAATCTTTAGCTAAAAAGAATTCATGTATTATCATAGGTAGATGTGCTGATTATATTTTAAGAGATAATAAGAATTTAATTAAAATCTTTTTTTATTCAGATCCTTCATCAAAAATAAAAAGAGCAACGAAATATTATGGTTTAGATGAAAAAGAAGCTTTAAAAGAGATTAATAAAATTAATAAACAAAGAGCTAAATATTATAATTATTTTACTAATAAAACCTGGAATGCTTATGATAACTATGATCTCGTTATCAATGTCGATAAATTAGGTGTTGATAAAACAGTTCAAGTATTAAAAAATTATATCTTATCTCATGATGAAAAATAATATAATGCAAACTATATGTTTGCATTTTTATATATATTGATATTATTTATAAAAAAAATTACAATATAATTGCAATAAAAGATGATCTTCATGCGTTTATTTAATGAGAGGAGCAAAATCAATGGTTAAAACATCAAGAGTTGATAACTTAGATAATGAACATATCGAAGAATTATTAAGTGATATTAATAATGATGACACATTTCATGAATTATATCTTCTATTAAAGTCCCCGATCTATGCTTTAAGTCTAACGATATTAAAGCATAGAGAAGATGCTTTAGATAATGTTCAAGATGTCTTTATAACGATTATGAATAGTATTGATAATTATCATAATGATCATAAACCTATGAATTGGATCTTTACCATTACGAGAAATAAAGCTATTTCTAAATTAAGAAAAAGAAAAGAAAGTTTTGATATTGATGATTATATAAATAAAGTTCATTTTTCGAATAAAGAAGATATCATATTATTTAAGTTTTTAATGAAAGATTTAAGTGAAGAGGAAAGAAATATTATTTTACTTCATCTCTTATGGGGATTTAAACATCGGGAAATAGCAGATATCTTAGATATCAATCTATCAACGATTATCTCTAAATACAATCGCGCGATAAAAAAATTAAAAGAAATGGGGGCAACCATATGAAAGAAAAAATATATAATTTATTTGATGAACAAGTTCCTGATGATTTTGCTAAAATCCTTTCACAAAAACAAAAGGAAAGAAGGTTTGATTATATGGAAAAGAAAACTAATCATTGGGGGTTATTTTGGAAACTAGCAATTGCTGTATTTTTAATAGTTATTATGGGAGGAATGATCTTCTCATATCAAAGCAATCAATTATATTCAACTATTGAATTGGATGTTAATCCTAGTATTGAAATAAAGGTTAATAAAAAGGATCGTGTAATCAGTTGTACAGCTTTAAATGAAGATGCTAAAGATATCATTAAAGATATGGATTTTAAAGATGCTGATATCGATTTAGCATTAAATGCAATTATTGGTTCAATGGTAACAAAGGGATATCTAAATGATATCACTAATTCCATCCTTATATCTGTAGATAATAAAGATGAAAAGGAAGCTGAAGCACTACGTCAAAGATTATCAAGTAAGATTGATGCCATCTTAAATAGTGATAAGATTGAAGGGTCAGTATTAAGTCAAACGATAACCAATAAACAAAGTGAAGCCGAAGAGATAGCAGATAAATATCATATTTCTCTAGGTAAGGCGGAATATATTTTAGAGGTTATCAAGAATCGTCCTTTACTTAAAGTAGAAGATTTAGTAAATCTTTCAATCAATGAAATAAATGTCTTAACTCAAGGTGCGGAAGTTAATATTAATAAACAAGGTAATGCTAGTACCAAAGCTTATATTGGAGAAGATAAAGCAAAAGAAATTGCATTTAATCATGCCGGTGTTAAAAATCCAGAATATGTAGAAGTCGAGTTTGATACGGAAGATGGACTTATCATCTATGAAGTAGAGTTCTATGATAATACTTATGAATATGATTATGAAATCAATGCTATAGATGGTACCATCATTAAGAATAATAAAGAAAAAGAAGATAAAAAAGATAACAATGTTGTTACGGGTAACTATATCTCTGAAACTAAAGCTAAAGAGATTGCTCTTAATCATGCCGGCGTTAAAAATCCCACTAACTTAACTATCGAACTTGATAGAGAAGATAACGAATACAGTGTTGAATTTTATGATGATACTTATGAATATGATTACGAAATCAATGCAACCACTGGTAAGATTATCAAGTATGATAAAGAAAGAGAAAATAAACCAACAACGAATAATACCAAGTACATCTCTGAAGCTAAAGCTAAAGAGATCGCTCTTAATCATGCTGGTGTTAAAAACCCAACTAACTTAACTATCGAACTTGATAGTGAAGATAATGAATATAGTGTTGAATTTTATAATAATGGTTATGAATATGATTATGAAATCAATGCTACGACAGGTAAAATAATCAAGTATGATAAAGAAAGAGATCACGATTAAAGATGGTAAATCCATCTTTTTTCTTTTGCTAAATGATTAATTATATTATAATTAATGAGAGGTAATATATGAAAGTATTAACATTAAAACAACCTTGGGCAACTTTAATTGCTGAAGGTCTTAAAGAATATGAGTTTCGTTCATGGAAGACCAACTATCGTGGTAAGGTTCTTATTCATGCAGGTTTAGGTTTCGATTCTAAAGATTTAAAAAGATTTGCATCCTTAGGTTATGAATTTCCTCAAGGACAAATAATTGCTATCGTTCAAATAGATGATTGTATTAAAATAGATGATGAATTTAATAAATATCTTAATTCCTTAAATAATATTGCTTATGGTAATAAAGATCGTGAAGGTTATGCTTGGAAATTATCACATGTTAAAAAGATCAAACCCATACCTCTTAAAGGTAAATTAGGTCTTTGGAATTATGATTATGAAGAAAAATAATGATGGTTGTAGTATAATAATAATTGAGGTAATAATATGAATAAAAGGGAACTTAATATTATCACTAATCATTATAAGATTGGTAATATCATTTCTTATGAAAGATTACATAGCAGTCAAAATGAAGTATATAAATTAAATACGATCGATAATTGCTATGTTTTAAAGATCTTTACTAAAGATGCTATTGGTAATTATTATCATCTTAATAAAAGAAAAGAACAAATAAGAATTAGTGGTATTTTAAATCGTTATGGTATTAGATGTATTCAACCTTTAAGAAGAAAACAAAATATCTTCTTCAATTGGCATGAACGTTATTATTTAGTATACCCTTATCTAAAGAGTAAGACTTTAGAAGAAGTACGTATCGATAAAAATATTATTGCTATCTTAGCAACTACCCAAGCTAAGATTCATAAGATGCGTATTCATACGACATTACCTTCTAATTATCATCGCCTTAATATCGATCTTAAAGTGATTAAAAATAAGAAAAAGAAACAAGTTAAATTATATAAAAAGCTTTGTGATAATGAAGAAGCTTTAGAAGAATTAATTGAGCAAAACAATAAAGTTATCAACATCTTAAAACAAAATCTATGTGTAAGTCATAATGATTATAAACGTTTAAATATTTTATATGAGAAGGGGCAAATTAGTTTGGTGGATTTCGATGCAATGGGTCTAGTTAATCCTACTTGTGCTATGATCGAAAGTGCTTTTACTTTTGCTTATCAAAATGGCAAGATCAATATGAATAATTTTAAAAATTATCTTGTATCGTATCAAAAGGAATATGGTAAGATTAATGACTTCGATGATGCCCTATGGGGTGCCATGAATGGTAAACTTCAATGGTTTAGTTATATTGTTTCTAAAAATAGAGAAAAAGAAACCATCAATATGATCGATGAATTAATGACTTATTACAATAATATGGGTAACTTTAAGGAAGTATTTCGTTCGATAAAAGATAAAGGTTAAAAACCTTTATTTTTTCTATTGACCTTAACCTAAGGTTATACCTCATAATATAGTTGAAGGAGGAAAATATGTTAATCAATGAAGTTCAATATATCGTTGGTTTATCTAAAAAATCGATTCGGTTTTATGAAGATCAAGGGCTTATAAGCCCCAATAGAGATCAAGGAAATGATTATCGTATCTATAGTGATGAAGATGTTATGATTTTAAAGAAGATTAAGTTCTTAAGAGAATTGGGAGTAACGATTAAAGATATTAAAGCTATATTTAATCATGATATTTCTTTAAATGATTGTCTTCAAGAACAGATGCATAAGATTAATAAAGAAAAGGATAAATATGATGATATCTTGAAGATATGTGAAAATGTTATCGCACTTGATAAAGATATCGAAGATGTCGATATTACGGAATACTTACAGAGCATCAATATTTTAAATAAGGAGGGATTTAGTATGCGGGATGTTAAAACGAATAAGAGTAAGAAGATTATCGGAGCTTGCATATCAAGTTTAATCTTTGGTTTGTTATTTATCTTTCTAGGTTATACGGTTACTTATTTTCAAATGACTCAAGATGATAAAATGCCCCTATTCTTCTTTATCTTTGTAATGGGTGTTTTATTATTACCGGTTATCGCTATTATCTATAATTTGATTGTTCGTATTAAAGAAATTTTAGGAGGTGAAGAAGATGAAGCTAGTAAATATTGATTATATACCTGGAGAAGAAATTACTGAAGCTTTAGGTATCGTTAAAGGGCAAGTGGTTCAATCAAAAAATATTGGGCGTGATTTTATGGCTGGTATGAAGACCATCGTTGGTGGAGAGATTGCTAGTTATACTGAAATGATCGCGGATGCCAGAAAAATTGCAACGAAAAGAATGGTCGATGAAGCTAAAAATTTAGGTGCTGATGCCATCATCAATATTCGTTATGGATCATCAACAGTGATGAGTGGTGCGGCAGAAATTATTGCTTACGGAACAGCTGTTAAATTAAAGAATAAGAAAAAATAGTTTATATAATATTTAAAAAGCGCTATAATATCTTTAGGAAGGGTTATTATGGCAATAAGAGTTAAAGTACAAAATGATACTGTTGGTGAAGAGTTAAATGCTCGACTTGGGGAACTAGGTTTAGAGATCGTCTTAGATGAAGAAGATACGACAAGTGAACCCAAGGATGACGAAGAGGAAGAAGACGAAGATTAGCAACCATTTGGTTGCTTTTATTTATGGGAAATAAGTGTTATAATAAACCTCATCTAAGGGGGATTACCATGGAAGATGAAGTAAAACTATTTATGATCTTTGATATTTTAGGAGATACCATTCGTACGGGGCCTACCCTATGGCATATCAAAAGGGAGAGATTGGAAGATGTTAAAAACCATATTCTTGATCTTTTACTAATTGCGAGAATCTTAGAAAAACATCTACCTTCTTTTCTTGATCAAAAGAAAATCTTTGATTATATCATCTGTCATGATCTTCCCGAAGCTATTACGGGTGATATTACCAAGTTCGAAGGTATAAGTGATGAAGAAAGAGATCGTGTTACTAAGATTGCTATCGATTATCTATGTGAACGTTTCAATGGAGTTATGGACTTAAGAGGTATCTTAGATGCCTATGAAGGTAAAGTTGATATCGAAGCTAAAGTAGTTAATATGATCGATAAGGTTCATTCTTCAACAACCTTCTTAAAATATGTTAGTGAACAAGAAGTCGATATGAATGATCATATCTTACCTACTCTTCGAAACCATCCCTTTGTTGTTGAAAAATATAATGAAGGTTATGACCTAGGAGATATCTTCTATATGTTTCATATAAGAAGTGTTAATATCAGTGATGAAGAATGTCTTCGTTATGGAATATCAAAAGAGGATGCAGAATCAATAACTAGTGCTATTAAATCCTTTGCCCAAGAATTCTATGAACAAAAATTAAGTAAACGTTTACTTATCAGTAAGGATGAACTTCCAAAGGAAGCTTTAAAATATAATCGTAAATATAATTAAATCATTAAATTTATCTAAAAAACATATTAGCATTAAAGAAATATAATGCTTTTTGTTTACATTATTAAACAATTATTTTACGGAATATAGATAAGATAATGTTATAATTATACTAGGTGATTATATGTTAGATATCTTTGATTTTATTAGTGATAATAAAAAATATACTTATATCGATACCATTCAATATAATGATAAAAACTATGTTGCTTATATGGATGATGATAATGTTTATATAAGTGAATATACCATGGATAAAGATGGTTTTATTTTAGATGATATAAGTGATGAATTATATGAAATATTGATAAGGGAAATGAAGTTGTAATATGGGAACACAAGCATATGTTGAATTTTATTATAATGATGAAGGATTACTTGTAAGTTGTGCTAGAATGGATGAAGATGTTGAGTATCTAAGTCCTCATGATACAAGAAGGTTATTACGTTTAGTTGATAAGTATGAATATGATAGTGTAAATCTTCGTCATAATAGTATTAAACTTAAAAATGATGAATCAGAAATTGTCTTAAGTGATTTAAGAAATTTCATGAAAAGTGGCGAAATATCTTTATTACCAAATACTTTACCTAAGATAAAAAAAGAGATAGCCGATTATAATCGTAGAATTGCTGCGAATAAGAAACACCAAAATATTCAGTTAGGTAGAAGACGTGTTATAGCAGGTTCTGCTGCCCTCTTAACGGTATTTATGTTAGCTGTTGGAGCTCATCATTTTGGTAAAGATGTCGCTTTAGATGAACCAAGTACAGTTGTTGTAACCAACGAACCTAAATATGAACCTAATATAAGTATTGAAGAATTCGTAGCTGATGCGGAGAATAATGCAATTGAATCCGAACCAGTTACACCAGTAGCACCAGTTGTTAAAAATCCCGTATATATCGATTTTTCCTTTACTAATGATTTAGAGAAAAAAAATCATGCTTATGATAATTTTCATGATATTGTTTATGAAGAAGCAACACGTTATGGTATATCACCTAATTTAATTATGGCCATGCTTACGCAAGAGACTGGTGGATACTTAGATAATCTAATGCAAATTCAATTCTATTCTTGGGAAGATATGCATTTAAGAATCTATAACTTTGAAACCAATAGTTATGATCACTTTGTATTAACCGATAATCCCGCTAATTATGCTGGTACGGAATATACTACGATATCACGAAGACAGTTATTAGATCCAAGAACTAATATTAAAATTGCTTGTGCAATATTTAGAATAACAGCAGAAAATATGGATTATCATATTCTAGCAAGTCTTCAATGTTATAATTTCGGAGTAAATAATATGGGTGAAGTTTTAAATTTAACAGCTAGTGAGACCCATAAAACCGTTGAAGAAATACTTGCTGATCAAAGTGATGCATCATTTATTGATTATACAAGTGTTATTGATTCTGGCGATAAAAACTATATTAAAAATGTTTTGAGTTATATTGATTCTAATGGGGAAGCTTTAACACTTAAACATTTAAATGAAGATGGCGAAATTGTTACTGAAGAAGTTACGGTTTATGCTAAAAATCAAGTTAAGACATTAGATTAAAAATAACACCTATAACATATATTGTTATAGGTGATTTTTTTTATGTTAGTAAGTTATACTTCAAAGGAATTAGATTTAATGGCAAGATTAATGCGTGCAGAAGCTTTAAGTGATGGTAACTTAGCAATGTTAATGGTTGGTAATGTCATCGTTAATCGGGTATTAGCATCATGTGATGTCTTTAAAGGAAAGAATACTTTATATAATATCATCTATCAAAGTCCTGGAGGCTTTGTAGGCGTTAATTCTAGTCTTTTTCAGTCATCTAGTACTACCAATGAAAAAAACCTCGCTAAAAGGTGTTTAAGAGGTGAATACTTCTATCCGGCTACCAATGCTTTATGGTTCTATGCCCCAGGTAATAAAAATTGTGCTAGTACTTGGTATAACCAACAATTATCGGGTAGATATAAATCCCATTGTTTTTATATGCCTGATGAAGGTGTATGTCCTGAAATAAGATAAAAACTATGAAGAAAATATTCTTCATAGTTATTCTTCATCATTATTTAAATGATAATACTTGATAACTAAAGCATCACTTAAACGACTTATATAGGAGGTTTCCATAACTCTGTATGTTAAATATTCTTTATAATTTTGTGATTTATAGGTATTGCCATATTTAGAATTAAAATCTCTAAGTTCTCTTATTATATCTTCAAAATATGATTTTATTTCGTTGTCCAAAGCAATATTACTAAAATTAAGAATATGAAAACTAGTAGTACACATACTTGGACTATAAAAGTTAAATCCTTTAGGGTCATCGCGATATTTTAATATCTCACCGGCATGCGTATAAATATTATCTAATCCCGCAAATTCAATATAACAATCAGTTATTATTGAAACAAGTCCATCTAATAAATATTTATCATTTTTCTCTAATTTTTGTTTAGTTTCTTTAAAACCGCTCCAAGGAAATTTTTCATGTGGCATAGCGATAAGATCCATATTATTTTTAATAGTTTCAACATTATTATCATATATTAACCACAGAGCTTCATATTCTTTCTGTAATTTATTCTCATAGATCTTATTAATATGACCATAAATTATAAATGAAGAAACAGTAACTATTACAATCATAATTATTGCTATTATTCTTTTTTTCATAGTAACCTCCGTTATTCAATTATCTTCTTACGTCGATTTTAACATTAATTATCTTCTTAAGTCAATTTAAACATAAATTAATTTATAATTAAAATATCTTTTCATTATTAATAAATCGTTTTATTCATCACACCCTTAAATATCCTTGGATTATTCTAAAATATTTGTATTAAATTTAATACTATAACAAATATATACTATTATCTAAGTAAAATAAAGGAACTGTCGGTACCAATACTTAATTATAGCGTATATTACAAATAATTATTATATATATTTATAGTTAAAAAAGCTAATATATTCCAAATGTTATATAAAATGATTAAACTTCATATTAATATTATGATGCATCAGTTTTTTACCAACCTTCATATTTAACTACTAATTTTTCACTTCTATGTTACATAATTATTGTAACCTATAGTTCCGATGATTACGTAAATTCATAAAAGATTAATTTTTTTAAATCTTTTTATTATTAAAATTTTTTTAAAATAATAAATAAAAAAATAATTGATATTAATTTTTGTATATGTTAACTTTTTAATATCATTTTATATTATTCAAATCTTTACTCTTAATATTATTAATATCTTTTATTGTTAGTATATAAAAAATGGGATGTTAGACATCCCATTTCCAATCAGTTACTTCGATTAAATCTTTACCTGTTTCTCTAGTTAAATGCTCATGTTCCACTAATTTATCTTGAGCATATTTCTTTAATTCGGTTTCTTTATCTCCAAGGAGCTCGATAACATGAATGACGATATGATAACGATCGATTTCATTTAAGACACGCATATCAAATGGTGTTGTAATAGCACCCTCTTCTTCATAGCCATAAACATCGAAATGTTGTTTACGATTATAGATTAAACTCTTAACGGCACTTGGATATCCATGGAAGATAAATATTACGGGAACATTAGGTAAGAAGATTTGATCAAATTCTTCATCACTAATTCTTTCCAAAGTTAATAGATCAACAACATTTACAACCTGAGATTTAATTTGAGAATTCTTCTTTAAAATACTCTTAGCTGCCATAACTTCTAGAGTTGGTGTATCACCGGCACAAGCAAGAATAATATCTGGGTTTTCATCACTAGCAAAATCCCATACACCAATTCCCTTCTCACAGTGTTTAAGGGTTTCTTCATAGTTTAACCATTGAGGTCTTTCATGTTTAGATGCAACGATCGTATTAACCATATCTTTAGATTTTAAACATTTATCCATACAATAGATTAAGGAATTAGCATCATATGGTAAATAGATTCCCGTTATATCTCTTTTCTTATTTAAAATATGATTGATAAAACCAGGTTCTTGATGGGTATAACCATTATGATCTTGTTGCCAGATATGACTGGTTTCAATAATATTTAAGGAAGAAATACTTTCCCTCCAAGGAATACTTCTAGTCATTTTAAGCCATTTAGCATGAATACCAATCATGGAATCAACTACTCTAATAAATGCTTCATAGGAGTCGATTAAACCATGTCTTCCGGTTAATAGATAACCTTCTAATGCTCCTTCTGCTAAGTGTTCAGAAAGATAAGAATCCAAAACTCTTCCATAAGGAGATAAATATTCATCCTTATCGGTTATTGGTAGTTCCCATTGACGATTCGTAACTTCAAAGACATGATTTAAACGATTGGACATAGCTTCATCAGGTCCGAAGATACGGAAGTTTTTATTCTTTTCATTTGATTTAATAACATCTCTTAAATACTTACCTAATTCAAACATATCTTTACTAATGATATCGCCATGATGAACATCTAACATATAATCTTTGATATTAGGTAATTCAAGATCGATACGTAATTTACCTCCATTGATGATTGGGTTAGCACTCATTCTTTGTTCACCCTTAGGTAAGAAAGAAGTAACTTCTTCTTTAACCTTACCATTTTCATCGAAGATCTCTTCCGGATGATAACTCTTCATCCATTCCTCTAATAGTTTTAGATTACCAATATTATCTTCATCAACTGCTAAAGGAACTTGATGAGCTTTAAAACTACCTTCAACATCTTTAGGACCTGTCCATCCTTTAGGGCTTCTAAAGACGATCATCGGCCATTTAGTATTTGCTACATTATTACCTTTAGTAGCTTGTTCTTTAATATATTTAATCTTAGCAATCGCAATGTCCATGATACTGGCCATTTTATTTTGCATGTAATCGATATCTTCACCTTCAACATAGAATGGTTCCCAACCATAACCTCTTAAAAGATTATCGAGATCACCATGATTCATACGGGATAATACCGTTGGATTTGATATCTTAAAACCATTTAAATGAAGGATTGGTAAAACCGCCCCATCGGTTACAGGGTTGATAAATTTATTGATATGCCATGAGGTCGCAAGAGGACCAGTTTCGGCTTCACCATCACCAACGATGCAAGCCGCAATCAAAGAAGGATTATCCAAGA
>CANQQK010000032.1 GCA_947626015.1 uncultured Bacilli bacterium
AATCAACAAGAGTTTTGGTAGCATTACCATCACTATTAGCAATATACTTTTCCTTATATTTTTTAAGGATTTCTTTATCATATTTATTTCTTTTAATAAATTCATATAGATCATTTTCATTATCAAATACATAACCCGGTAAATCTTTGTAAAGATTTGTATTAATACCTTCTACTTCATCATACTTTTCATAATCGTAGGTATATAGAAGTACTGGCTTATCAAGAATAGCTGCTTCGATTGATATTGCTGAATAATCAGTAATAACATAATCAGCTATACTTAGTAATTCTAGTGAAGATACTTTATCATAAGTATACTTACTAGGTACTTCTACCTTCATACGTGGATGTATTTTAATAATTAGTTCCCATTTAGAATTCTTAAACTTCTTTATAAGTTCGTCAACTTTATATTCATTATATGTTCTAAATGTTGGAACATATAATACAATCTTCTTACTTTTTAATTTAGGATATCTTTTATAAACAATATCTCGATTACGTTTTTTATTTTTAAGTAAGTAATCAACTCTAGGTAGACTACATACAAAGAACTTATCTTCTGGATAATTAAATGACTTACTAAAGTATTTAGTCATCTCATTAGATCCAGATACAATAACATCATAATTCTTATGCATTTTCATAATCTTAGCAATCTTTTTATCTTTTGGTGTATTAAGAGTTTGGTATCCAAACTTCTTAATAGCTCCCATCGAATGCCATATTTGAATTATTTTTAGATCCTTCTTATGCTTAACACAAGATATTGCTATTTGATAACCATCGGTTATACAAATAGTAGATGTTGCTAAATAATATAATTGAACAAAGGGATGAAACATATAACTTATAATTTGTTTTAAATTATTCTTCTCCATCCTCTTTGTTAATACTTTAATTTGATATTCTGGATATCTTTTGTTAATATCTTCAATCATATAAACAAAATCTATTGACAGAGTATTACTTTGCCTACTTAAAAAGAGAACTCTCTTTTTAGTAGGAAATAATTTAAGAAAAAAATATACAATATTTAATAAAATTTTATATATTCTTAAAAGGAAGGTCATAACGTTCACTCCTAAAACAATTATATCAATTCACTTCTTCATAAGCAATACTTCGACTAGTAAAGAATTAACATAAAAAAATCAAATCGACTATATAATGCTACTATAAAAATGGACGTTCAAATGAACGTTCATTATTATTTTTCTTTATTTTTTCTTCTTATCATTGCTTAAACGCATCTTTGCTACATATATTGGTCTTGACTTAGCTTCGATATAAATCCTTGCTACATATTCTCCAATAATACCTAGGCATACCAATATTAAAGCTCCGATAAAGAGCATTGTCACAAGCAATGTTGGATATCCTGGTACACTTATAGTAAAGAATATCTTTTGAATTATAACTATCAATAGATATATAAATGATATAAAAGCAAATAAGATGCCACAAACAGTTGCTATTCTTAAAGGTGCAATTGAGAAGGATATAATACCTGATAAGGCATATAACATAAGACTTTTAAAATTAAAGTTACTAGTTCCATTTGCTCTCTTCTCTGGAACATATGGCATATAATAGGTATTATATCCTACCCAACTAAATATACCTTTAGAGAATCTCGTCTTTTCCTTTAAAGAAAGTATTGATTCGACAACATAACTTCTAAATATTCTAAAATCGGAAGCACCACTTACAAAATCAACATCTGATATCTTCGATATCAATTTATAGAATTTATCTTTAATATAAGACATATTTTTTGATTCTATACGTTCCTCTTGATAACAACATACTGAATCATATTGCATATCTTTTTCTAATATTTTGACCATCTCTAATAATAATGATGGTTTTTGTTGAAGATCAGCATCCATGATTCCTACATAATCACCATTAGCAATTTCTAAACCAGCATACATTGCTGCTTCTTTACCAAAATTACGTGAGAAATTGATGATATCAATCGTATAATCTTTATATTCTAATAACTCTTTTAATTCGTTGATGGTATTATCTTTAGAACCATCATCAACAAATATTAATTGTAATTTATAATCTGTTTTTGAAAAACATTTATCTATTTCTTTATACAATAAAGAAATATTTTTTTCTTCATTATGACAAGGTATTATGATAGATACTTTCTTTTTCATATAACCACCTGTTTATATGATAACAAAAAATAAGAAAAAGTTAAATTACTTTTTCTTATTGATATCAATCGGATTAACATGAATAATGGTTAAATATACTTCTTCAATACTAGTTATATCTTTCTCTAATCTATTAGCAATATCATGGCTTTCATAAGTGGACATATTACCATCGACATAGATGGTTATAGAAACTTGATATTGATAACCTACGGGTGTGGAATTGAAATGATTTACTTTTTTGATTTCATCATATTTAGAAATAATATCATATACTTTAGCTTTAATGCTTTCGTTAGCACTCTTATCCATTAAAACATCATAACTATTCTTAAATATTTCCATACCACTTAAGAATAACCATATTGCTACTAAACTACCTACGATACCATCGATATATAGATATCCCATTTTGGAAGCTAATGCTGCTATAAGCGTAAGGGTTGTTAAGATACAATCATTACGATGATCCATAGCATTAGCTTTCAAAAGGATATTATGATGTTTTTCATATAACTTATTGGTATAACAGTAAAGTATAAACTTTGTAATAATGGTAATAATTGCTACAATTATCAATATATTTGAATATTGATAATGGTAATCATTAAAAAGAGAACTGAATGATGAAAGGAAAAGCTTAACAGCAATATATAGTAAAACCACACTTATGAGTAAGGAATAGACATACTCAGCTTTACCATGCCCTAGGTTATGATCATCATCAGCTTCTTTAGATGCGATATGGTTACCAATAAAGGTCATCAAAGAGGACAAGATATCCCCAGCACTATTTAAAGCATCACCAATCATCGCTTGACTATGGGTAATAAAGCCGGCTACGGCTTTAATAATTAATAGGAAAATATTGGCGAATATCCCACCAATACTTGCAATCCTCGTGGATTTATAACGCTCCATGGCAACCCCTCCAGTGAATAGAATTATAACATATATTTAAAAGAGTATAAACATTGTTTATACTCGGTAGACATCTTTTAAGATCGTATATTGAAGACGATGATGTTCAGAACTCCTTAAGAGGTGATTAAAGCGATTAGCCGAACTGATAAAACCTACGGACATATTTCCCATCTCATCGGATAAGGCTTCATCGATAAGCTTTTTAGCATGCTCATTAACTCCTAAAAAGCTACTCACTAAACCTCTTGAATCCTTCATTTGGCGATATTTAATGATCTTATGTCCCATTTCATGAGCAAATAAGAAACTAGCTTCAATTGCTCTAATATCGCTTATCGCATCGGCATCAATAATCATGGTATCTCCTACCATCGTCATTGCTCCATAAATATCCTCTGGTAATTTATTGGTAACAACAATATTTTGATCTTCTAAGAAGACACTAGGTAATTCACTATTACGATATGAAAGAATAGCACTTCTTATACCACGTAAATATTGATTGATAAGCATATTCTCAATATCACTATCATCAAAATTGATACTTGGGATACCTAAAGGTATCTCAAGATCAAAATAGATATTGATATTACCTTCTAAAGTTAATTTACGATTAATTCTCTTTATCATATAATACCTCTATTATTGATTATATACCTTTTTATCAACATTGTTAAATGAACTTAAATAAGAAACATTTAAATCATGAGATAACTTATAAGGATAGAACATAAAGTAATAATCTACTTCATCTTTAGATATCTCTTTAAATTCATACATATCGCCATCTTTTAAACGATAAGCGAAGTAATGCATTGCTCCATCTACTAAGAGTTGATGAACAGCAACATAGATGCCACGTTCTTTATCATAGAAATAGATATTTTGCATTAGATATGCTTCTCCTAAAAATCTCTTTAGAAGATATTGAATATATTTAACACCTACAACATATCCGGTATCCACTTTAATCGTATTAAAGAATTCACTAACATATTGATAGATAAGATAAGTATATTCTTCTAAATCATCCATCTCGCGATCAGCTTTATGAGCTTTATCAGCTAATTCCATTAATTTTTTATCGATCTCTTCATTTCTTTGATATACCGTATCAGAATCATTATCATAAGTATAGGTATCACTATAAGGTTTTTTTGATAATTGTAGATTATAATAAGTATCCATACCATATTTAATACGGAACATATCTTGATATGAAGCTGTTAAATCAGCTAGATAAGCTTTATTATCGATATATACCTCCACATAAGCATGTGTTGGTATATTTCCATTCTCCTTACGATATATATATTTGATATCAGAAGGGATATTTAAAGCTGTTAATAATTGATGATATATTTTAGACCATGAAAAACAAGTAAGATTAAAACTCTCGATGTTGTAAACATCGATATCTTTTTTTCTTAAAACACTTAATTCCTCTTTAGAAGCAAATAACCATAATGGATCATATTGAAATAACTCACCTGTTCTTTTATAAACATATTGAGCTATTAATAATGGATTCGTTAAGCCTAACTTAGCTATTTCTTCTTTCAATAATTCAACTAGATTCATAAAAACCCCTTCTCTTAGGTCTTATATTGTAGCAAAATGTACTCCCAATGTCAAAAAGACTCCCTAATTATAACATATTTCTTATGTGTATAAATATTCATATTTGGTTCAAAATAATAAGGGAGGTAAATTATGAGTCAAAAAGAATTGAATTATATTGAAGACATTTATAATCATGAAATGTTGATCATCAATGTCATCAATAACATTGGTGAAGAATATGATGATGAACATTATTCATCCCTATTGGGTGATTGTTTAAAAACCCATGAAGATTTAAATAAGAAAATATTTAAATTATTAGGGGGAGGTAAATAATGAATAAATATGTTATGGAAGATTTACTAACCTTAACTAAAAGTTTAGTAACGTTATATCTTAATGGTACTATCGAATCTAGTAATAAAGATGTTAGAAAGTTTATGGAATCAGGTTTGGATGAGACCCTTAAACTACAAGAGATGATCTATAATGCCATGGTTGAAGATGGTTTTTATACGATCTCTAATGTCAAAGATAGTGAGATTACCAAATTATATGATAAATTAAATGAATGTGCATAGAAATGAGGACCTTGAATTTAAGGTCCTCATTTTATATTAATTGATCAGTTAATTCTTCCCATAAAGCATTTTTAATCTTTAACTCTTCATTTAAAGTAGCAATTTTTTTATTGATCTCATCTTGTTTGGTATAATCACGATAATCTTCAAGATTAAATAATTGATTATTTAATTCGGTAATCTTGGTTTCGATTTTAATAATCTCTTGTTCAACCTTATTTAGTTCTTTACGAACATTATAGACGTTGACCTTTTCTTCTATTACGGGTTTAACTTCACTTTTTTTCTTTTCCTTGATGGGTTCAACCTTTTCTTTTAGTTTATTGATGTATTCATCATAACCATAAGGATAGTAAGTTACCCCATCATCCGAAAACACTAAGAGATCCGTTGCAATCTTACGGATGAAATAACGATCGTGGCTGACGAAAAGAAGGGTTCCCGTATATTCACCTAAAATGCTCTCTAAGTGTTCCTTACCAACGATATCCATATGATTCGTTGGTTCATCTAGGATAAGGAAGTTAGGTTTGTTATAGAAGATCTTACATAGCTGTAAGCGCACCTTTTCTCCTCCCGATAAGACACTGATGGGTTTAAAGACATCATCACCCTTAAAGAGGAAGCTACCAAGAGCTCTTCTTGCCATCTCTTCGGTCTCCTTGGGTAGGAATTCTCGAAACTCCTCTAAGACCGTTTGGTTCTTATCGATCATCGCTAAGGTTTGATCGAAGTAACCAACACTGACATTAAGCCCATATGACACCTTACCACTAAGGGGCTCAATAAGACCATTTAAGGTCTTTAAGAGGGTTGATTTACCCGTTCCATTCTTACCAATAACTCCAATCTTCTTACCTCTTAAGATTTCCAAATTAATGGTTGCTAAGGGATTATCATAACCGATTACTAAATCCTCAGCTACCAAGACCTTCTTAACCGAAGGTTTAATCTCACTAAGATTGGTCTTAAAGACACGCATATCGATCTTATTGGGTTTCTCAATAAGATCCATTCTCTCGATCTGTTTTAGTTTCGATAAAGCCATCTTAGCTTTTGATGGCTTAAAGCGAAATCTTTCATAGATAGAACGTAAACGTTTAATCTCTTTTTGTTGAAACTCATAATCATTAAGCATCTTATCATAATTCATTTGATGAATTCTTTCATATTCCTCATATGAACCAACGTATCTTACCGTCTTACCATAATCGATATCATAAATAATGTTACATGTATTATCGATGAACATACGATCATGACTGACGATAATAAAGGCTTTCTTATAATTCTTAAGATATCCCTCTAACCATTCAATCGTTTCGATATCTAAATGATTCGTAGGTTCATCGAGTAACATGATATCTGGCTTCGATAATAATAGTTTGATAAAAGCAATCTTGGTTCTTTGACCTCCCGAAAAAGATGATATCTTACGATATTTATCTTCTTCGGTAAAACCAAATTTATCTAACATTACTTCATATTCTTTTTTATAGGTATAACCACCTAAGTATTTAAAGTTTTCTAAAGCATTCGTATATTCGTCGATATTATGCATATCTTTAGATAGTTCATTGATTCTTTTTTCTAAATCGATAAGATCTTTAAAACTCTTTTCGATTTCGGAAAGTAAAGTTATATCTTCGTCATCAAAAGTTATTTGGGACATATAACCAATGTTATATTTCCCAATCTTCGTAATCGAAAACTTTTCTTCCCCTACTCCTTCATCGAACATTTCGTTATCGATGATGGCTTTAAGTAAAGTAGTTTTGCCAGCACCATTACGACCAACGATGGCGATATGTTCACCATCATTGATTTCAAAATTAACCATCTCTAAGATGGTATTACCTTGAATGGTAACACTACCATTTCTAATCGTTAAGTTCATCATATCACCTCAAACGAAAATATTTATGGTAAGTATTGCTATCGATATTGACACAACGATCGATTTTTTTGATCTTGCTTTTCTTTAATAGTTCTTCATAGAAATATTTACCACAACCGATCGATGTTTCCTTACCTCTAAGATAAAAGATAAGGTTATCTTCATTATCACCATTATATCTTATCTCTTCTAAGCCATTCTTCATCTCTTCATCCATTTGATGAAGTAAAAACTCTTTGATGAATTCGATGATGATATCATGATATCCATCATAAAGAATCATGAGTTTTTCTTTGAAATCATCAAAGGTATCACATACCCTCATGATATCTTTCTTATCATCAATAACGACATCATCACTACATGATGGTGTGAAGATTACGATATAATTATCACCAATTACTTTTAAACCATATTGAACATTGATATGTTCATGACAATAACGACATTCCTTAGTAAATATCTCTTTACTGATTATGGAAGGAACATCATCATTAGTTAAAGTATCATATATCTTAATACGATTCTTTTTACCACATTTCGGGCATTTAAAATCTTCTTTAAGCATAACTTCAACTCCTAGAAAATAATTATACCATAATTTAGAAATCTATAATATAATATTGCCAGTGATGTTTATGAAAAAGATTTTAATAGTATTGCTATGTTTTATATTGATGGGTTGCGGATATGACGAATATGACATGCCCGATGATGTTATTCTTACCAATAATGAAAATAAATATAAGGTCTTTGATGAATTAAAGATCAAAGACCTTATTAAGGAAACGAATGTTGAAATCATCAATGAGGATGAGACAATCGTTACCGGTCTTGTAGGAGACCGTCTAGCAACGATCGAGTATAACTATCATGGAAGAAAATATAAATATGATATGATCTATCATATCAGTGATGATATTGAACCTTTAGTGTTAAGTTATACGAAAACAATTACCATTAAAAAAGGTGATGACGTCTATCCTTGTAGTAAGATCAATTATATCGATAATTATGATCGTCATCCAAGTTGTACCATCGAAGGTGATTATGACACGACCAAGATAGGTAGTTACACCCTTAAGTATGTCATTACTGATTCTTCGAATAATACGGTAGAAAAAGGCCTTACCCTAAAGGTCTTAAAGGAATATCCGAAGGATAACTCAAAACCGGAGACACCTAAAGAAACTCCTAAGGATGAGATCGAAGATATGATTCAAAAGTATAAGACCACGGATAACGAAATCGGTATCGATGTTTCGAGATGGCAAGGTGATATCGACTACGAAGCAGTTAAAAATGCTGGTGTTAGTTTTGTCATCATGCGTATGGGTGTCCATAATGGACCTGATGAAACTTTAACGATGGATTCTAAATTCCAACAAAATATCGAAAATGCTAAAAAAGCTGGTTTAAAGGTTGGTGTGTATGTATATACCACTGCCCTTAGCCAAGATGAAGCCATCGATCATGCTAAATGGGTAATCAAGGAATTAAAGAAAGCTACTCTTGATTTCCCAATCGCCTTCGATTGGGAAAACTGGAGTTATATCAAGGATTACGAAGTAAGCATGCATGATATGCAAGAGATCTATAAAGCATTTGCTAAAGAGATAACCAAGAATGATTACGAAGCAATGCTTTATGGTTCCAAATATTACCTTGAAAATATTTGGGGTGATATCAGTGATAAGGTATGGCTTGCTCACTATACCGAACAAACTTCATATGCTGGTAAGTACCAATTATGGCAACTATCTAATATCGGTAAAGTACCAGGTATCAAAGGTGATGTTGATCTAGATATATATTATCCCAATAAATAAGCTTCAAGTTAAACTTGAAGCTTTTATTTTTGCATAAACTCTTGATACCAAGCCGATACCTTTTCACTTCTGACGGTTGAGTTATGAACATATTCCAAATATTCTCCCTTGGATAAAGATTCCTCTTTTTCTTTAATAAATTGATTAAACTTCTTTTGAACAAATAGTTCTTGAAGATAATTTTGTAATAAAGAGATCTTATAATCAAGAGCATCATCATGTAAGGTATAGTTTAAAAAGATATTATTCATTTTATATTTTTCAAAATCATTTTCTAAATCATATTCCTCTTGAATATTGATGCTATCAACGGGATAGGAATATATTCTTCCAAGAAGCATGCTTAAGTCTTTTTCATAATTGCTTTTTATTGTTTTAACATCTTCTCGATCCGTCGAGAGCATATTATATAATTCATCAAATTCATCGGCCATTAATTATCACCTATAATCCCAATTCCACTTTTGTATTCTTTTCTAATAAAGCATTGACTTGTGCACTAACCATCTTAGCGGTTTCTTCACTGATAACCTTATCCTTTAAGGCTTCAGCAAGTTCGGATGTAATAGCATCCTTTTTAACATCGATATCGATGTTTAATCTTTGAGCTTCTCTTTCATCCGTAACTTGTGATAAAAGGAAGTTATTTCTTCTGATAGTACTGATCTTATCATTGATCGATGACATTACGGAACTCTTATCACGATCGTATTCTTCGCGATTAAGATTAAAACGCGTACGATAACGATCGAGTTTCATCTTGGCATCCTTTAAGACTTGCCATACACTAGCATCCGTAATGCCCTTTTCGATGATTTCATTTTCAAGGAAATGAAGGCTTTCCATAAGACTGGTAAAATCATCGACATTATCTAGGGTTCTTATCATCTTAGATAAAGCAGTTAAGCGATCGATTAAAGATTCACTATATTCATCTTTATTATTATCAACTTTGATAATAACATTACGTTTTTGAACAACAAGTTCCGCAATCGATTCGATTAAAAGACCAAAGTTACCAGCGATATTTGGATCCATACTGCTAACCAAAGCATTAAACTCACCGGCTTTAGCTTCTAAGTCATGAGCATTGTTGGTATGTTCAATACTTTCCTTTAAGTTATTTAAGGAAACACGATAATAACTTTCGGGATTAGAATATAATTCATCCCCTGCTAAATGACTTAAAGCTTGAACTTCTTCATCCGATAATTGTGATGAAGATACCAATGGGATACTCGTCGTAATCTCTAAGTTATCATCATCTACCATTGCAACTTGGATCTCTCCTAATAAACTTGGGTTCTCACTCGTACGATTGAACATCTCTAAGCGTTCTTCAATCTCTCTTTGACGTTGTTCTTCAATGATCTCCATTTGGCGTTCATTGATACGCGCTACAACCTCATCAACACCAACGTTTTTACCCCCAATAACGATATCGGTCGCATTAACCATGATGGTTGGTAAAACTTCCGTAATATAACTTCTAACGGTTATACTCATACCATCCATAATGGAATCCATTACCTCATCGGTTAAGAAGGAAGAAAGATCGATACATAATTCCTCCTTATCCTTAAGAGTTGCCGGATGATATTCATTATTTAAAAGCATCATATATACTTCATATAAAGTCTTTTTATTAGGACCAACGGTTACTAAAAAGTTTTCATCCATAAAAGGAATCTTACTTATTAAATAATCTCTCGTACTAACAAGCTCCGTTTCACTAATGCGTACGGTTGCTACTAAGTCTTCTCTAGATGCTAAGAAAGCATCCACATAATCGATATATCTTTGATCATATTTAACCTTAGGTATAACATCAGGAATAATCTTATCCCTTACATAAGTGATAAGATTATCTACTGATGCTCCATCCTTTATAAAACGAATAAAGATATTATCTAAGAATTCATAAAGAGGCATTACTTTACCATTTTTAGAATAAGTACCATTTAATAACTCTTCAGAAAGATTATTTTTTATTTCTTGAATGATTTCTAACTTATCCATTTCTTACCTCCTTATTTTTACATAAATAATTATAACAAAAAAAACACTTCATTAATAGTGTTTTTATAAAAATCTGCTATTTGCTAATACTTCCATTATTAAATGATCATCGAATTCAAAATTATTATATTTTTTAATCATTCCATTCATCTTTACTAAGTATTCCCCAATAGCTAAATTATTAGAACCAACAATATTAGCTTTCTTAGCTTCCATACTATTAGTATAATCAAAAGATATTAGTAATGATGCCAAAGTATTACGATCGAATTCAAAGAACTTATTATGAACATCACTAGTTGATAGAACAAATAAGATATTTAAATTAGGAATCTCACTAATAATAGCTGCTAACATCTTTTCCATATCCAGATTTCTTAATAGATGTTTATCATCATCAATAGCTACTAAGATCAAAGGTAGTTTAGAACTACTATGTTTATTATATTCTAAGACATTACTATAACCATTACTATGAATAATCTCTTTTCTTCTTTCAATCTCTTTTAAAACTCTTGATAAAGCGACAATAGCTTTATCAGTATCATTGATAGCGCTTATCAAAGTATAAGCGGTATCAACATAATAATTAAGTTCTACTCCCGAAGTATCGATAGGTATTAAACCCAATTGAAATGAAGTATATTTATGAACCATTTGTAAGATGATTTGATCTAGTAATATAGATTTACCAGAACCCGTTTCTCCCGTTATAATGATGGAAGGATATTTATTGATATCTATGATCAATTCATCTTCATCATTATAACCTAATAATAATTTATTCTTTGCAATATCGCTTGCTAATACCATTTTAAAATCTTTATTCATCAGTTGCCAACTCCTTTATTTATTAAAACGCAAATGGTTTTAATGATACTTTATATTTATTTAAACATTTATCATGATCATCGATTGGAACATTGATTGAAAGAAATGTTTCATCGTTGATATCTTCAACTTCGGTAATATAGATATCATCTTCGATGATTTCAATAATACCTTCTTTTTCTAAGTATCTTTTGATATCCTTTTCATCCTTATTTTCGAAATCTCTTATGGATATAAAGATGGTTGCATTAGTAATACCATAAGAAGACCATACTTCGATACGATAAGGTCTTTTATCCGATAACTTTCCTTCATTATATCCGATATTACAAACCTCAGTATCGCTTGTAAAATCAATCATATCTCTTACGATGCTTGGATATTCCATCCATATTCCTCCTTTAGAAGTTCCAAATAGATTTCACGTGCCATATCCGAAGAGAAATTTAAATC
>CANQQK010000033.1 GCA_947626015.1 uncultured Bacilli bacterium
TCTAGTGTCAGTCTTGATGATCGTTGTAGTGATTCCTTTTTAGTAGAGTTGATATCTTTAGGTTTTAGTAAAAGAGATGTCGATGCTATTAGATATGTGTTAACGAAATATCGTGGTAATATTAGGATCAATATCGATAATATGCTCAGATATCGATATATCGAACTCTTTAGAGAAATCCTTCCATTCTGTAACGAACATGTTGCCGCTTTAATCAATGCTAATATGGATAATTATGAACATAATAAAGCTCTAGAAGAGAGTAAAGTTGAAAAGGTTGATTCCTTAACATTGCTTAAGAATCAAGTAGCTTATCTTAAAGCAGTGCGTTTTGGTATCGATGAACAGATTAAAACTTTAGAGCAACAAATAGCATTATTAGATGATGAAGGTATGGTTAAACGTTTAGAAAGCAAGTAAATTATTACTTGCTTTTATCACGTATAAAATCAACGGTTTTCTTTAAGGCTTCTACCATACATTTTTCTTTATGGAAGCCATGGTCACCATCTTCGATGATGATCATTTCGCTATTAGGGCATTTTGAACAAATCTCTTGATTTTCCTTCATGCTGACAAATTCATCGCTATCACCTTGTACAAATAATTTAGGAATGTTCCAGTGATAAAGTTTTCTATAAGCATGATATTTTCTTTCATCTTTAAAGTATTCGTAGGTTAGTAATCTTCCTTTTTCAATAGGGTAAGTTCCTTTCTTTTTAGCAATTCTTTCCTTTTTACCTGGTAGATTTAAAATACTTCTATTACCTAAAGCCGGATACCATAATACTAACTTTTTAATCTTATATTTTTTATGATCTACTAAGGAGATCAAACGTCCACCTAAACTACAACCGATGAGAATAAATTCTTCAAAACCATAATCGTCATGTAGCATATCAAGGGTTGTATGTAAATTCTTAATCATCTTACTTATCGTATAATCCCAATAACCACCATCGGATTCACCACAGCTTATAAAATCGAAGCGAAAGTTATTGATGAGTTTATTATTTAAAGCTTCGGCAATCCTTGTCGTTGGTTTAGATGATTTATTGCTATTACGGGCATGACATATAACCGCAATCGTTTTACTTCTTTCATCATTGATATTGATAAGACCATATAAATTAAGATGACCATCCTTATATATAACTTTCTTTTCCATATACTACCTCTAATATTATTATACAATAAAATAATAGTTATGTTAAAATAGAGATGCAGTAGTGATTGGAGTTAACTCCTACTTTAACGAGTCGTTAAGGGACTATTATAATTAGAAGATATGATAGTAATATTTCAAAGGACCAAACTACACGTTGTGTAGACGCTTCGCTTCAAGTCCATTTTCCATATTACTATATCTTAAGTACTGCATTATTGGGAGGTAGTAAAAATGTGGAAATACGTTGGTACTAAAGAATGTAATAACTTTTTACTATCTCTCAAACTATTTAATTGTGAAGATGATAAAAGATATCTAAAAACATTATATTCTTTAAGTAATAATATTGAAAAAAATTATCATCTCTTTAAGATCAAAAAACATAATGGTAAAGTACGTCATATATATGAACCTAAACCATTATTAAAACATATTCAAAGAAATATTTTAAAAAATATCTTAAATAATAAAGAGATATCTAATTATGCTAAAGCTTATCATGATGGTATATCTTTAACTGACAATGCTTATCCCCATCTAAAAAAGAGATTAATTTTAAAATTAGATATTAAAGATTTCTTTGAAAATATAAGTTTTATGAACGTTTATAAAAGCTGTTTTGGATTAGAATATTTTCCTAAATCTGTGGGTATGTTATTAACATATCTTTGTACCTTCCAAGAATATCTACCACAAGGAGCACCAACTTCAGCTTATATATCTAACTTAGTAATGAAGGATTTCGATGAAGTAGTAGGTAAGTGGTGTTTTAAAAATAATATCTCTTATACTCGCTATTCTGATGATATGACTTTTTCCGGAGATTTTAATCCTCATGAAGTCATCACTTTGGTAAAAAAAGAATTAGCTAAATTAAATTTAAATCACAATTATGAAAAGATTCATGTTATTAAATCTTCATCTAACCAAAGTGTAACCGGAATTACGGTTAATGAGAAGTTACAAGTTAATAAGAAGTATCGTTTAAAATTAAGACAAGAAATTTATTATATAAAAAAATATGGAATCGATTCCCATATGGAAAGATGCCATATTGTTTCTAAAGATACCTATTTAAAATCATTATATGGAAAGGTATTATTTGTTTTAAATATCAATCCGTATGATCAAGAATTTCAAGAATATAAATCATTCTTAAAAAATATTATTTAATATTTTCTAGAGCTTTATCATAGAGCGTATAGATATATTGAACAGCATTCTCTAAAAAGAAATAATGTTTAATATAGAATAATAAGAAGATGATCATCATTAGGAAAGGTATGATAAATATTACATGGTCTTTGGATAATAAAAGGAAGAAAAGTGCAAAGATGGCATAGAATAATGTTACCAATAGATGAATAAGTCTTTCATGTTGAAAGTCATTTATCTTGATACGAATACGTTCGATTTCTTCTTTAGTAAATTTATGATTACTATTTAATTTATCTTCAAAATCCTTCATAAATGTTTGCATATATTTTTTCATATTATAGCTCCTATTCTAATATGATTTTATCACTATTTTTTAAATATAGTGTAAATATTTAGAATAATATTATTTTTTTAATAGACATAATATTGTAAAACATTTTATCATTATAATGGAGTGTGTAGTATGATATGAAAAAGAATCTTTTAGGAATATCGTTATTAACGATGACATGTTTATATGGATTATTATTTGCGGTTGTATTTTTAATCTTTATATTATTTGATTTACCTATTTTATATGCGGTTTATATCAGTATTATTGTTTTATTAATTCAATATTTTATATCGCCTTTTTTTACTGATCTTACGATGAAATGGCTTTATAAAGCTAAGTTTGATCATGAACTTCCCACTTATGTAATGGATTTTATTAAAGTAACTTGTGAAAAATATAAGATGAAACTTCCGAGATTAGGTTTTATTGATGATGGAACCCCTAATGCTTTTACATATGGAAGAACTAAGAATAGTGCTCGTATTATTTTAACGAGAGGTTTATTTGATCTCTTAACAGAAGAAGAGGTTAAGAGTGTTGTAGCTCATGAGATGGGACATGCTAAACACTATGACACCTTATTTATTACGATGGCTCAATTAGTTCCTTTGGTTTTATATGCTATTTATGAAACATTTATCAGTGCATCTGATGATAATAGTAATAATGGTGTTGCAGTATATATTGGTTATATTGCTTATATTCTCTATGTTATCAGTCAATTTATTGTTTTAAAATTATCACGTACTCGTGAATATTATGCTGATGCTTTTTCTCTTGAAGAAACGAAGAATCCTTCCGCATTAGCATCAGCTTTGGTTAAGATTGGTTATGGCCTTTCAGGTGGTTCTGATAGTAAAAAACATAAGGTTGGTAGATCTAACTGCCTTGGAGTATTTGATTCTAAATCATCTAAGTCTTTGATCGTTAGTAGCTATGAAAATGGTATGATCTCTAAGAATAAAGTCAAGACCGCTATGAAGTGGGAGATGTGGAATCCTTGGGCATCAATATATGAACTTTATTCAACCCATCCATTGATATCTAAAAGATTAGATGCTATATCTAAGAGATGTCCCGAATTTAATCAAGAACCATATATTAAATTTGATTTAGAGAAACCCGAAAGTTATGTCGATGATTTTGCTTTTGAAGTCTTTTTATGGATGGTACCTAATCTAATCTTAATTGCTACTTTAGTACTGAGTGCTACTTCAATGATGGTTCTTATACATCCAGCAATTCCTTTTGGTATTGGTTTAATTGCTTATGGATTATCATTATTTCTTCGTTTACGTTATTCTCATAAGGATAGTGGTTATAAGGAAACTAAGGTAAGTGATCTATTAGGAGAAGTAAAGGTATCTAATATTAAATCGGTTCCTTGTATTATCAAAGGGGAAATTATTGGTCGTGGTACTCCAGGTTATGTCTTAAGTGAAGATTTGGTTATCAAAGATGATACAGGTATAATGCTTCTAGATTATAATCAACCTTTAACTTTAATCAATAAGTTATTTGCTTTATTTAAAGCTAATCAATATATGGATAAGACAGTTATCATTAAGGGATGGTATCGAAGAAATCCTGTTCCTTATGTAGAAATCTATACGATTCAATGTGGTGATGATGTTAAAACCGTTCATACTTTTAAAACGAGTAAGGTTTTATATTCCATCATTATTGGATTAGGTGTTCTAATCTTATTCTTAGGAATAAAATTCATTCTATCATTTTAGAATGAATTTTTTATTATGCTATAATAATGGTGGGGTGTAATTATGAAAGAAGATATCCTTAAGAAAGTTGACATTTTATATGCTATGTGGAAAAAGGGATTATTGGGTGGAGAAGTAATGCCCGAAGATAAAAATCCTCATTTAAATAAATCATCTTTAGAAAATTATTTATATTTTACTTTACCAATGGCCTTAAATTATCAAAGAAATTCATATACTTTATGGGAGAGTGCTAATAAGACATATCTTGATGAAAGAACACGTTTTGTCTTTGATCCTCATGAAGTATTAAAGCATTCCTTTAGTGATGTTCAAGATGCCTTAACTAAATATGGCGTAGCTTTGCAAAAGAATAAACAAACAGAGATTTGGATTAAACTATGTAATACCTTTATGGAACTCTTTAATGGTGATATTCGTAATCTATTTCGTAAGTTTAATTATGATGTTAATAAGATAAGGGATTTTATTCAAAAAGATAATAAGAGTAAGTTTCCTTATCTATCAGGTACAAAGATATGTAATTATTGGTTATTTGTTTTATGGCAATATACCGATATCGAATATATAAATATCGAATGCTTGACGGTAGCTCCTGATACGCATGTTTGTAAATCTTCATATCGTATCGGATTGATCAGTGAAGAGGAATTAAAAAGTAGCAATGTTCAAAAATTAGTTATCGATAGATGGAATGAATTACTTGCTAATACCAAATATAAACCCATCGATATTCATACACCATTATGGTTATGGAGTCGTAATGGTTTTCAAGAATTAGATGAACATCTTTTAGATAAATAGTTCTAATGTTATTGACTTTAAACATATTTATTTGTATAATCTATTCATTTCCGGGTAAAGAGGATTGATAAATATGTTTGGTATCAAGGAAATCATTAATAAAATAATCTATCATACACCAGTAGCTCTAGAGGAGAAATTTAAGATGCTTAGTCCTAAGAGAATCGATATTGATGTTATTAGATATTTAAGTGATCTTTTAAAGGGATTACATATCGAAGTCTTAGGGGATTATCATGGTAATATCTTTGAATTAATGCATGGTGGTTATCTTGAAGGTTGGTGTTGGCAAACGACAGAATCGGCTATTATCTTCTTTCAAGATGATGATTATATCGAAAGAGGTAATCTCAAATTTACTGATGATTCAGAAGATTATTATCATTCCTGGATCTGTTTTCGCTATCATGATGAAGAATATGTCTTCGATTCCTGTTTAGATATTTTATGTAAAAAGGAAGATTACTACCATGCCTTTGCGGTAGAATTGAAGGGTTCCGTCTTAGCTAAGGATGTCAAAGAAGAATTGCTAAGACAGATAAATGACCCTAAAGAAGAGCATCCTGAAGATGATGTTACCGCTTGTTTCTTTAAAAGATATTTAGGAGATTATTACCTAGAGTATCAAAGACACTTAGATGGCTTGACTATCATGAGGGGACCAGAAGACGTGAATACGCCCTTTTATCGTAGTGGGGCAGGTTATAAAGTCGAAATGGAGAAAGGCCAAATAAAGAAGTTGGTCGCTCATTATTATTATAATTAATGCCTAGGAGTTGTTCCCTAGGCATTTTCTATAGTTAATTTGCTTATAAATATAGTATAATTATAATATGTGGAGGTATTCATATGGATGATCTTTCAAAGCGTATCAAAGAGGTATCTAGTATTAAAGAAATCAGTAATGTTAAACAAAATGATTTGTTCTATCAAATTGCTAAGAGTAAAAGATATGATCTTTTAAAGGATAATAGTGTTAGATTAGATGTTAATGATTTTCCTTCCCTTACTAGATTGATAGCTCTTTTATTATCCAATGAAGATTACTTATATGATATGCGTCATGAAGGTTTTACTTTTACAGATTCTGAACTCGATGTTATATGTGAATTAATTATAGAAAAACATGGTTATGGTTACGAATTTGATTGTTTCTTTAGATACTTCTTTAAAAATAAAGAAGTAATAAATAATTTTATTAAAGAACATGAACCAATATTTATTGATTGTCTTAATAAAAAGGGTGATATACCTTTTCATATTAAAGATTGTGATAACCTAGTTACCATTATATTAAAGTATAAATATTATAAATTGATTGGTAATATTGAAAACTATTCCATATCTAATTTAAAACTATTGCTTGGAACTTTAAAAGAAGGGGTTAAAATAGCTTATTACTTAGGTAATAAAAAATTTATGGAACATATCTTCTCTTTAAAAGAGCATTTTGAACCTAATGAATTTTGTGATCTACTAGATTTGCTTAAGGATGAAGGATCTTATGGTAATACGAATAAGATTATCGAAGAAAATATCGATTACTTATTAGATATGGTATTAAAGACAGGTAGAGTACCAAAGTTTTTAGGAGAATCCCTTTATTTTCGTGATGAATGCTTAAAAAGAAATTATTATAATATAGCTGTTAAATGTGTTTTACCAACCAATATTATGCAAGATGAGAAACTAATTAAAGCATATTGTAAGGAATTAAATATTGATCCAAAAACCTTCTATGAAAGATATAAATGGTTATTAAAATATTATGAAATGAATAATAATATTTTTAATACTTTCTTAGGGGTATCACTAAAGGATGGAATATTTAATTTAAATAAAGAACATTATGAACGTTTTATCAATGATATCGAAATTCAAATGGCAATTGCTAAATTAGATGATTTAGAATTAACATTCTTTTCGAAAATCTTAGATATATATGATTATCAAGATTATGATATCTGTCCGATGATTGTTAATGTTATTGATAATCTTCATAGTTATTATGAATTGATAAGTTCATTAGATTTAGATAATCTTACTAATGATGATCTAAGAATGCTAGTAAGTGTTTTAAATGTAGCTCATAATCCTTATAAAATAAATGATCTTACTTCCTTAAGAAGATATCATGAATTAAAAGAAAGAATGTTTATAAGTAGTTTTAATGATGGTAATTTAAATGCTAATAAAAATAATCTTTTGATGATGTTATTTAATATCGATTTAGAAGAAGCAAAATATATTGATTTTAAATATTGTCATGATAATGAAAATAATAATATTTTAAGTTATTTACAGGATAGTGAATTACCAAAAGAGATCTATCATTATTTGGCCTTAATCAATGGTATTATAGAATGTGATAATAATGATTATTTAGATAGTATCTATCATCATCTTGATGAATCATTGATCTATAAAGAGGAAATTCCTTTTGAATCTTATCTAAGAAGTAAATATACAGAACTTTATTCTAATTCCTTATATAAAATTGATGAAAGAAGAGAGGTATATGGACCTAGTGATAGCATCTATACGGAAACCGAATATCATAATAATAAGGTTAAGATTTGTATACCACGTGCTAATTTTAATTTCTTTATTCATTGCGTTGGTTCTTGTTCCTTAGCATCAGATGTAATCGATACTAATTATAAAAATGATTGGGTCGACAGACCTCAATTACAAGATCATTTTGTAGCATGTAGTTATATCAATGAAAAAGGTATCTATTCCCTTAGAGCACAAGGATCAATTATCTTTGGTTTTGCTAAGATAGATAAGGGTGCTATCTTAGGTATGGGTAATACGGATATCGATTCTATGGGAAGATATGCAAAGATCTATAATGGTTCTCGTGAATTACAAGAAGGTAATGGTAATCGAGCTCGTTATTATGTACCATCAATGATGCTTAAAACGATTAATAATGGTTATAATGAAATCGTTACGGAAAGAAGAAATACCGATATTATTAATCGTGAAGAATTTAAAAGAAAACCTGATTATATTATTATGATGGCTGAATCTGGAGAACCTGATAATTTTACTTATTTAGATGATCTATATCGAAATGAATTATCTTTTATCCAAGAAGAAGATCGTGAAAGTATAAAACAAATAGGTAATGCTAAAAAACTAAAAGATTTCTTAAAGAAATATAAAGATATTATTCAACAAAATGCTGATTTTGAAGGTTTATCTTTAAAAGATATGGTAAATAGATATATCGACAAGATTATGAAAGCTAAATATTATGAAGATTGTTTAAAAGCTGCTAGTGATTTTGATATTCCTTTAGTAATTATTGATCGAGCTTATTACTTTAATAAAATGTTAAATGAATCCAATAAATATGATGAAAAGATTGCTAGTAAAGCTGCTGAATTTTATAAAGAAGGTACGGATGGTAAGAAAAAGGATTTATTTAATGCTGTTGCTAAGGGAGCTGACTTAACTAAATATTTAGAACCCAAAGAAGTTAGTAAAGATCCCAATATCTTATTGTACATGTAATCTTAATTGACAAAGTAAAGTAAATGATGTACACTGAAACCAGTTGGAGGAAATAGCTCATGAAAGATATAATTGTAAATAAAGTCTTATTATTAGCCTTATTATTAAACCGATTATGTAGTAATGGGTCTATTTTAAGTGCGTAATAATATTTATAAATACGGAATAGAGTCAATACTACATTTGTGGTGTTGGCTCTATTTTTTGATTAAGAAAGAAGGATATAAAATGTATAATTTTAAAAGTGTTGAAAAAAAATGGCAAGATAAATGGTTTAAGGAAAAGAGTTTTAAAGCCATCGATTTTCATCCAACGAAACCTAAATACTATGTTCTATATGAATTTTATAATATTAGTGGAAATCTTCATATGGGACATCTAAAGGGAACGATACCTGCGGATGCCCTAGCAAGGATGAAGAGGTTGCAAGGATATAATGTTTTGTTTCCGATAGGAGGAGATTCCTTTGGTTTGCCAGCAGAAAATGCCGCCATTAAAACGGGAATTAATCCGGAAGACTTTGTTCATGAGGGCATGGAAAGAGTTATGGAGCAATCGAGAAGACTAGGGCTTTCCTTTGATTGGGATCGTACATTTGCAACGAGTGATAAGGATTATTATAAATGGACGCAATGGATCTTTCTTCAATTCTTTAAAGCAGGTAAAGCTTATAAAGAGAAGGGTGTTGTTAATTACTGTCCCAATTGTAAGACGGTTCTTTCGAATGAGGACAGTCAAGGTGGCGTGTGTGATAGATGTCATGGACAAGTCGTGCAAGAAGAGAGATGGGTTTGGTTTTTGAAGATGAAGGAATATTCCGAGAAACTTCTTGGTAATATTGAACGCATCGATATGAATGAAAACCTTAAGGAACTACAAAGAAACTGGATTGGTAAAAGTGAAGGAATGCAAGTAACTTTTACTGTCGTTGATGAAGATGATAATAAAGTATCTACGGTTGATATTTTTACAACCTGTATTGAAACCATCTATGGCATAACATTTATGGTAATGGCACCAGAACATCATTTTATTGATGACTATAAGGATAAAATTAAGAACTTTGATGAAGTAATGGCTTATCGTAAGAAAACAACTTTTAGAACCGAACTTGATCGTATATCTGATCAAAAGGAAAAGACAGGGTGTATCATCAAAGGTCTTTATGCTATCAATCCTGTTAATGGTAAAAAGGTACCAATCTATCTAGCCGATTTTGTTCTTGCAAGTTATGGAACAGGTGTTGTAATGGCGGTCCCAATACATGATGAGAGGGACTATGAATTTGCTAAGAAATTTGCTATTCCCATGATTCAAGTTATCGAAGGGGATATAGCAGATCACGCCATCGAAAAAGATGAATACTTGAAACTAAACAGTAAACTTATGAACTCTGATGAATTTTCGGGAATGAGTGTTAAGGAAGCTAAGGATAAGATTAGTGAAAAACTTATAGCAATGAAAGTTGCGCAAAAAAAGATTAATTATAAGATGCAAGATTGGTCTTTCAATCGTCAAAGATATTGGGGTGAACCTTTCCCAGTTGTGTTCTGTGATAGGTGTGGCATCGTTGGTGTTCCTGAAGAAGAGCTTCCCGTAATGCTTCCGAAGACGAATGATTATATGCCAAGTGATAATGGTGATTCACCACTTGCTAAGATTGAAGAGTGGGTAAACTGTAAATGTCCAAAGTGTGGAGGACCAGCTAAGAGAGAAACCGACACGATGCCTAACTGGGCAGGATCAAGTTGGTACTGGCTAAGATATTGTGATCCCCATAATGATAAGTGTCTAGCTGATTATGAAAAATTAAAATATTGGGGAAGTGTTGATTGCTATACTGGTGGTACAGAGCATATCACAAGGCATGTTCTCTATGCTTTCTTCTGGCAAAACTTCCTTTATGAAATTGGCGTTGTGCCAACACGGGATCCGTTTATTAGAAAGATGGGTAGTGGACTAATCCTTGATGATACCGGCAAAAAGATGAGTAAGAGTTCCACCAATGGGGTATCACCAATTGAGGTTATCGATAAGTATGGTACGGATGTGGCAAGACTTCATGTTCACTTCCTAGCATCCTACGAAGATAATACCCCATGGACCTATGAAGGTATCAATGGTATTACCAGTTTTATCGATAAAGTATGGGATCTTCAAAATATGATTAAAGGAGAAGAGATATCTAAAGAACATATTTATGAGATTAATAATTTGATCAAAAAGGTTACCGAAGATATCGAAAATCTAAAACTTAATACATGTATATCAGCTTATATGACCTTTATCAAAAAGATTAGAGAAGATAAATTCATCACTAAAGAAGAACTAAGAATATTTCTAATTCTTCTAAACCCACTAGCACCCCATATAACAAGTGAGATGTATGAAATAATCTTTAAAGGTAATATCATAGATGAGAAATGGGTTACATATGATCCTAATTATTTGAAGAAAGATGAAGTAAATCTTCCTATCCAAATCAATGGTAAAATGAAAAAGACCATCTATGTTAATCAAGATATTGAAGAAGATGAACTACTTACTAAGATTAAGAATGAATATCCTAATCTTATACCAAATGATATTGTCAAGATTATCTATATAAAAGGAAAAATAATTAATATTATTGGTAAATAAAAAATAACGAAAGTCTTAACATGACTTTCGTTATTTTAATCTTAAAATATAAATATAATAAGTATTATCAATAATAACATAGTAATTATGATGATAATTAAAGATATGACGATTATTATTTATAGCAATATTGATTAAATCTTTTAGAGTGGTTAAATAGATAATATTATTACTATCGATATTAGGTTTCTTATCTATAACTATAATGATGTCTTGATATTCTTTGATCATTAATTCTTCATTATCTTTCTTAAATAATAACTTAATTATCAATAGAATTATAACAATCATAACCATAATTAATATTTTATCAAGAACGTTATCTTGAGTATTGCTTTTATTATAATTATTTTCTTCCTTCATTGTTATTTCCATGATATTTTCACTAAGTGGAATTGTTATGATAATAGAAGTATTATCTTCATTATTCGTTTTTATATCGAGTTTAATATAAAGGTAACTTTCTGTTTTAATATTATAGTAATCTTGAAATGATTTAATATAATAAATGTAATATTGATAATCTACATGATAGCTTTCTTTGATATTAATATCTCTTTGATTAACATCCTTAACACTTTTGCTATCAATCTCTTTATTCCATATTAATTTCGTACCATTATCAGCATAACTTTTAATAGTAGAGGTAATATCATATGAATAATTTACTTGGTCTTGATCATTACTTTTTAAATAATAATTAAAAGTAATATCGATATCTTGAATGGCATTAGCAATATAATAATTATTAGCTTTTATTTTATTACTATAAAAATAATTATTGGGTTTTAATAT
>CANQQK010000034.1 GCA_947626015.1 uncultured Bacilli bacterium
TATTTCCTTGATGAATTAAAGAAGGGAAGAACACCAAATCCCGATTTAATGTGTAATAAATATATAAAGTTTGATGTCTTTATCAAAGAAGCACGTAAATTAGGGGCTGATTATATTGCTACTGGGCATTATGCGCGTATAAAGGGTTGTAAGTTATATCGTGGGGTTGACAGTAACAAGGACCAATCATATTTTCTTGCCCAAGTCAGTGCTGAGCAATTAAAGGATGTCTTATTTCCGGTCGGGGATTTAACGAAAGAAGAGGTTCGAGATATTGCTAATAAGCTTAATCTTACGACCGCTAAAAAGAAGGATTCTACCGGTATCTGTTTTATTGGAGAAAGAAACTATCAAAAGTTTATTCAAAACTATTTAAAACCGAATCCTGGTGATATCATCGATGTCGATACTGGTAAAGTCATTGGGCGCCATAATGGTTTGATGAATTATACCATCGGTCAAAGAAGAAATGTTGGGATAAGTGGTTATGCTGATAAACATTTTGTCGTTGGTAAGAATGTTAAGGATAATATCTTATATGTGGCCTTTGGTGAAGATCCAGAAAGCCTTTATAGCGATGAATGTATTATCGATAATATCAACTTTATATCTCCAAATCATCCAACATTTTGTACCGCAAAATTCCGTTATCGTGGACCCGATAATGAGGTTATCTTGGAATATTTAGAGAATAATGAAATTAGGGTTCGTTATCCGCAAAAGGTCAAAGCCGTAACTCCAGGACAAGCTTGTGTTTTATATCTTGGAGAACAATGTTTAGGTAGTGGAATTATTAAAACCGTTAAGAAAAATAATGAAGAACTATGGTATTTATAGTTCTTTTTTGCTATTTTTAACAAAAAATTACAAAAATTTAAAGTAATTTAGCATAATTTCCTTAATAAATTATATTTAGAGGGTGATGTTATGCCAGTAATATCAAAGGAAACCATAAATGATATTCAAAGACAAGCTAATATCGTTGATATTGTTGGCCAATATGTTACATTAGAAAAACGTGGTAAGAACTACTTTGGACTATGTCCTTTCCATAATGACGTCAATAATCCCTCATTTTGCGTCAACGAAGAGAAGAAGATTTTTACGTGCTTCAGTTGCCATAAGAGTGGTAATGTCTTTACCTTTATCGAAGAAAGAGAAAATGTTAGCTTTATCGAAGCAGTTAAGATCGTCAGCGATAAGATTGGTTATGAGTTAAAACTTGATATCAAACAAAATACGCAATATGAAGCGCATTATGAAGCTTTGGATTTAGCAAGTCGCTTCTATCAAAATAATCTTCATAGTAGTGATGGTAAAGAAGCGCGTGAATATTTAAAAAATCGTGGTATTAATGAAGATATTATCGATGAATTTGCTATCGGGTTTGCTCCTAAGGGTACAGATACGATAACAAAGATGCTTCTCAATAAGGATTTTGATGAAAATGTCTTATTGGAATCAGGTATTACGAATCGAGGTAATAGTCTATATGACACCTTCCGTAATCGTATAACCTTTCCAATTCATAATGATAAGGGAAGAATCGTTGGTTTTTCCGCACGTATATATCAGAAAATTGATGAAGCTAAATACATTAATACGCGTGAGACCCCAATATTTAAAAAAGGGGAGATCCTATTTAATTATCACCGAGCACAAGGAGAAGCAAGAAAAAATAAGTACTTGCTGATCGTTGAAGGACAGTTGGATGCCATTCGTATCTATTCGGTGGGAATAAAAAATGTCGTTGCGACCATGGGTACAGCCCTTACCAGTGATCATATTAATCTTTTAAAGAAGCTTAACGTCAAAATAGTTCTCTGTATGGATAACGATCAAGCAGGTGAGAAAGCATCCCTAGCTAATGGGGAGATTATCGAAAGTGCTGGTATTCCTTTGAGTATCCTTAGAATCAGTGGAGCTAAAGACCCCGATGAATATCTCTTAAATAATAGCGTCGAAGCCTTTAAGGATGCCATCGATAATGCCATTACGTTCTTTGACTTTAAGATGAATTACCTTAAAAAGGATAAGAACTTAGATAAGGTTGATGATGTATCAAGATATATTAATCAAGTTATTGCCGAATTAAATAAGAACAAGGATGATGTTTTAATAAATCTCACGATTAATCGTTTGAGTGAAGAATATGGTATCGATAAAAATGTCTTATTAAATAAGATTATTAAGGTTGATACGGGCATAATCGAACCCAAAAAAGGGGAAATTAAAAGAAGAATATCCAAAATCGATAAGTATTGTGAAATCATTTTATATTATATGCTTAACGATATTAAATATATTAAATTATATGAACAGGAATTATCCTATTTACCAATCGATTTATATAATGAAATAGCTAATGATATACTTGCATTTTATATCAAATACAATTATATTAGTATAGCAGATTTTATTACTTATGAAATCGAAGGAGAAAGATATGATGATGTCTTAAAAGTTATCGATCATATGATAGATCAAGAATTAAGTGATGAAGAATATATTGTCCTAATGGGGAAGATGAAATCCTTGATTGATGAAAAGAAGATTGAGGAATTAAAGATGAAATTGAAGACCGTTAGTGATATCAATGAGAAATTAAAGATTACTAATGAAATAGCAAGGATCAAGAAAAAGGATGTGTTAGAATGAAAAAGGTTGAAGAGATCAAGACATTTGATCAAAGAAAAGATGAATTAATTGAAGAGGGTAAGAAAAAGGGCTTTATTACATTTGAACAATTAGCACAAGCATTAAAGGGCTTGGATATGGATGCCGATTCCTTAGATGCTTTGTATAATTCCTTTGTTGAAGCTGGAATCAATGTTATTACCGAAGAGGAAGCATCATCTGAGGGTGGTGAAGGTAAAGCCGAAGAGGTTGTTGTCCTATCCGATGAAGATTTGACGAAGGACGTCAATATCAATGACCCAGTACGTATGTATTTAAAGGAAATTGGTCGTATCTCTTTGCTTAGTCCTGATGAAGAGATGGAATTATCTGTTCGTGTAGCTAATGGTGAAGAGGAAGCTAAGAATATTCTAGCAGAATCTAACCTTCGTTTGGTTGTTTCGATTGCCAAAAGATATGTTGGTCGTGGATTATTATTCCTTGATTTGATTCAAGAGGGTAATATTGGTCTTATGAAGGCTGTCGAGAAATTCGACTATGGTAAGGGATATAAATTTTCTACCTATGCTACATGGTGGATTAGACAAGCCATTACCCGTGCTTTAGCCGACCAAGCAAGAACGATTCGTGTTCCCGTTCATATGGTAGAAACAATCAATAAGATGGCGCGTATTCAAAGACAAATGACTTTGGAATTGAATCGTGAACCAAGCGATGAAGAACTTGCTAAAAAGATGGGTATCAGTGTCGAGAAGGTAAGAGAGGTCATCAAGATCAGTCAAGACCCAGTATCTCTTGAAACCCCTATCGGTGAAGAGGACGATTCCCATTTGGGTGATTTCATCAAGGATGAATCTAGTCTTTCACCTGAAGAATATGCTACCAATGAAATCTTAAAGGAAGAGATTAAGAGTGTTTTATCAACTCTTCAACCAAGAGAACAACAAGTTCTTGAATTACGTTTTGGTCTTATCGATGGTACGAGCTATACCCTAGAGGAAGTTGGTCGTCGTTTCAATGTTACCCGTGAACGTATTCGTCAAATCGAAGCTAAGGCTTTAAGAAAATTAAGACATCCATCAAGAGCTAAGAAATTAAAGGATTTCATGGTCGATTAATATGCTAAGTAAACGTTTATTATCGCTTACTAAATATATCGATAAAAACGATCACATCATCGATATCGGTTGTGATCATGCATTACTAGATATATATCTAATAAAAGAACATATCGTTGATTATCTCATCGTATCTGACATCCATTCAGGAGCTTTAGATGCGGGAATTAAGAATATCAAGGAAGCGCACTTTGAAAAAAGAATTGAAGCTCGTCTTGGCAATGGTTTAGAAGTCATCAAGGATGATGATGTAATCGATACGATTATCATCTCTGGAATGGGAACCAAAACTATTACCGATATTCTTGATCATCCATATTTGGAGCACATCGCTAAACTCATCATCCAATCCAATAATGATCATACGATTCTCAGGGAATACTTGACTAAAAAAGGATTCTATATTGCTGCTGAAGAGTTTTTAGAAGATCATGATAAACATTATATCAATATCATCTTTAAGAAGGGTTCCCAATCATACTCTAAAAGAGAATTACGTTATGGACCAATATTGATTAAGAATAAGGAATACCTTAACTTTGAACTAAATAATTGTTTGAAGATTCAAAGACTTATTCCGAAGATGAAGCTTAAGTATCAATTATCATTAAAAAGAGAGATTAACTTACTAAAGAAATTAATAAAAAACATTAATTAATTTCTTTTTTTATGTTATGATAATTGGTGGTGATGAAGATGGATTTAAATCATATAAGAAACTTTAGTATCATTGCCCATATTGATCATGGTAAGAGTACACTTGCTGACCGTATTTTGGAGTATACAGGTGCTGTCGATAAACATGATATGAAGGATCAACTTCTTGATAGTATGGATCTTGAGAGAGAAAGAGGTATAACGATTAAACTTAATGCCGTTGAGCTAAAGTATCAATATCATAATGAAGAATACATTCTTCATCTAATCGATACTCCAGGGCATGTCGATTTTTCCTATGAGGTTTCTCGTAGTCTTGCGGCATGTGAGGGAGCTATCCTTATCGTCGATGCTGCGCAAGGTATTGAAGCCCAAACCTTAGCTAATCTTTATCTTGCTTTAAATAATAATCTAACGATCATTCCGGTTATCAATAAGATTGATCTACCCAATGCTGATGTTCCAAAGATCAAAAAAGAATTAATCGATGTCTTAGGTTTTAAGGATGAAGAGATTTTACTCGTATCTGCTAAGATGGGAACTGGTATTAAGGAACTTTTGGATGCCATTATTGAAAGGATACCTGCTCCAAGAAAGTCAGGAACCGATGAGACCAAAGCGATGATCTTCGATTCATATTTTGATCCCTATCGTGGGGTTATCGCATCCATTCGCGTCTTTAGTGGTTGTATTACGAAAAAGGATATCATCAAGATGATGGCAACGAATTCAACTTATGAAGTTGTTGAACTAGGTGTTAATACTCCCAAAAGCAAAAATCTTGATATGTTAGTATCCGGTCAAGTTGGATGGGTTAATGCCAGTATTAAAACCATTAATACGGTTAAAGTAGGGGATACTTTAACAACCATTGCTCATGAAGCTAAAGAGCCACTTCCGGGATATCAACCAATGAAACCAATGGTATATTCTGGATTATTCCCAATCGAACCTAATAAATTTGAGCCTTTAAAGGAAGCCTTAGAAAAACTTAAATTAAATGATGCTTCCTTGGAATTTGAACCCGAAACATCCGAAGCTTTAGGTTTTGGTTTTCGCTGTGGTTTCTTAGGTTTATTACATATGGAGATTATCGAAGAACGTATTACGAGAGAATTTGGTATCGATATAATTGCCACATCTCCTTCGGTTATCTATGAGGTTAAATTAACGAATGGGGAAACGATTATGATTGATTCCCCAACAAAGTTACCAGATCGCGCTAATATTGCCGAGATCAGAGAACCTTTTATTACTACGAATATCTTCGTACCAAGTGAATTTATTGGTCCTATTATGGAACTATGCCAAGATAAAAGAGGAATCTATCGTTCCATGGATTATATCAATGAAACCAGGGTTAATATTCATTATGATTTACCTTTATCAGAGATTGTTTATGATTTCTTTGATCGTTTGAAATCATCTACTAAAGGTTATGCATCATTCGATTACGAATTGTGTGGTTATAAAGCCCAAGATTTGGTTAAGATGGATATCTTAATCAATGGGGAAGTAGTCGATGCCCTAAGCATGATCGTTCATAAGGACTTCGCTTATCCTAGAGGTAAGAAGATTGTTGAGAATCTTAAAAAGATTATTCCCCGTCAATTATTCCAAGTACCACTACAAGCTAGTATTGGATCTAAGGTTATTGCGAGAGAAAATATCAGCCAAGTGCGTAAGGATGTCTTAGCTAAGTGTTATGGTGGCGATATCTCACGTAAAAGAAAATTATTAGAGAAACAAAAGGAAGGTAAGAAGCGTATGAAGATGGTTGGTAACGTTGAAATACCACCAGAAGCTTTCTTAGCTGTTTTAAAAACCGAGAAATAGGACATATTTATGTTCTATTTTTTCATATGCTTTATTAGACAAATAATGTAAAATTAATAAATTAGTTGTAATTTTGTGGTGTTTATATTAAAATTTTAGTATAAGGTGATGATTATGGAAGCTGTATATATTCATATTCCTTTTTGTGAACATATTTGCTCATATTGTGATTTTCCCAAAGTTTTACATATCGATTCCTTTGTTTTAGATTATCTTGAAGCGATGCAAAGAGAGATCGAAGATAACTATGATGGTGAAAGAATATCATCCATCTATATCGGTGGGGGAAGTCCTTCATGCTTGAGCAAGGAAGAAAGAATTAAATTATTTAGAATTCTAAGCATCTTTAATCGTACACCAGACTGTGAATATACCTTTGAATGTAATCCTGATGATATTACTGATGAACTATTAGATGATTTAATCGATGGTGGGGTTAATCGCGTCAGTATCGGTATTGAATCCTTTGATATCGATAATTTAAAGATGCTCGAAAGACATGCCGATTATAAAGATATCGAAGAGAAGCTTAACATGCTTCGCTTACGTGGTATTACCAATATCAATCTCGATTTAATGTATGCTTTACCTGATGAAAAGCTTACAACCGTTAAAAAGGATTTAACCAAAATATTAAGTCTTAATCCAACTCATATCTCAACCTATTCCTTGATTCTTGAAGATCATACCAAATTAAAGATTGAAGGTAAGGAATATATCAGTGAAGACTTAGATCGTAAGATGTATGATTATATATGTCATACCTTGAGGAAAAATGGTTACAACCATTATGAAGTTAGTAACTTTGCTAAAGAGGGTTGCGAATCAAGACATAATCTTCATTATTGGAATAATGATGAATATTATGGATTTGGTTTAGGTGCTGGTGGTTATAAGGATGGATTTAGATATATGAATACTCGTAACATTCATCAATATATTGAAGGCAATTATCGCAGTGAAGAAAACCTTATGACTCATCAAGAACAGATGGATAACGAAGTTATGCTTGGTCTTAGAAAATTAGAAGGATTAAATGTTAATACCTTCTATGATCGCTATGGCTTAAATATTCAAGATGTTTATCCCGTAAAAGACCTTATTAGATCAGGTGATTTGATATATAAAAACGGTTATTTATTCATTCATCCGAACAAGATTTATGTCATGAATGCCATTCTTGAGAAGTTAATTTAATATTGAATAATGATACATTATTTGCTATAATTCAATATAAGATAGAAGGGAATAAAAAATGAAAAAAAGATTTAATTTATCTTTCATATTAATCGGGGTTTTAATGGTAATTATGATGCCTTATAAGACATGGGCAGCTAGTTATTCATTTGATAAAAATAATGTTACTAAAGAAGATGGAACAACTAAGATACTTGTCAATATCAATGTGGATGGTTCTGAAGCAATAACTTCAGGAAAACTTGTATGTAATGCACCATCTACTGAAGTCTTATGTGAAATCGAACCAATCGAAGGGGAATTCAGTGGTGAAAGAGAGAATAGTAATTCTACCTATGTTTATGCACCAATGCTAACTGCTGGAGAGACACTTGCACCAGGAAGCCATGGACTTGCATATGTCGTATTAAAAAACATTTCCTCATCAAAGCAAAGCATTACGATTAACCTAAGTGGTTCAACAATCAATGATGCCGCTCAAAATGCTAGTATCTCAACCGAAGTCAAGGTTGTTAAACAAGAAACACCAAAATCTAATGATGCTACCATCAAATCCTTAAAATATTCTCAAGGTAAGATGGTACCAGAATTTTCTAAAGATGTTACTGAATATACGATCTATGGTATTGCTGATACTGTTAACAGTATTCGTTTAACACCAACGATGAATGATGAAGGAGCAACCTTCAACATAACTGGTGGTAAATCAACATCAGGAACAAGTGTTACCTTAAATCAAGGCGAAAATAAGGTTATTATCGAAGGTCAAGCATCTAATGGGACAACCCTTAATTATACCTTTACGATCTATCGTGGCGAAACAAACTTCAATAGTGCTAAATTGGAAAGCTTAAGTATTGGTAATTACACATTAACTCCAGCTTTCTCAAGTGATGTATATGAATATACTTTAACCGTACCAAATACGGTAACAACGATTCAAGATATCTTAACCTATAAGACTCAAGATGAAAAAGCATCTTCTGTTGTTAAGGGTGTCGATAATTTCGTAGTTGGAAGTAATACTTTCACAATCATCGTTGATAGCGCTACTGGCGATGAAACCGTAACCTATAAAGTCGTTATCAATCGTCTTAGTGAAGAAAATATTGAAGTCTTAAAATATATCAATAATGAAGTTACCTTTAAGGATGCTGATGGTGTCCAAACAACTTTAAAGATTGATGAATTCCAAAGAACTTATCCTGGTGAATACCAAAAGATTATCAATAAGGAATATAACTTCGATGCTGATGGCAATATCATTATCGTAACCGAAGATGATAAAAAAGATGAAGAAGAAACTAAAGACGAAAAGAATAATTCCAAGACATGGCTTATCGTCGTATTGGTATTAGTTGGTCTTCTAATCATTGGTATTGCTGGTGTCCTAATCTTCCGTAAGAAGGATAATGATACCGATCCTAAGAAGAAAAAAGATAAGGACAAAGATAAGGACTCTTCCAAGGATGAAGAGAAGGAAGAAAAAGAAGAAAACAAAGATGACGAAGAGGAATCCAAAGATGATGAAAAGGAAGAAAAGAACTTCGATGAATTCTCTAAGGATGAAAATGCTACCGTCGATATCGACGAAGCTTTAAGTGATCTTATGAATACCAAACAATATATCTTCCAAGATGAAGATGAAGAAAATAAAAAACATGATGAAGATTAAAAGGTGATAACACCTTTTTTCTTTTGGCAATTAATACCTGCTATAAAAAGTCCTTGCAAACGTGAATAAAGTGTATTATAATAATTTTGAAATTGAGAGGAGGGAAGCAATAATGACGAAAGTTGAAGTAAAAAACGGTGATATCAACAGTGCTTTAAAAAGATTTAAAGTAAAGGTTGCTAAAAGCGGTGTCCCTTCTGAACTAAAAAAACATAGAGAATATCAAAAACCAGGCGTAAAAAGAAGAGAAGCAAAAAAGGAAATGATTAAGAATTCTCGTAAGAGAAATAGTAGAAGAGGATAGTATTTAACCTCTTTTTATTATATAATTATATAAGGAGATGAATATAATGTTCGATAAAGTAAAAAGCGATTTAATAACAGCTATGAAGGAAAAAGATAAATTTAGATTAGACGTTATCAGAATGCTTAAGAGTGCCATTCAAAATGAGACGATTGCTCAAAAGAAAGACTTAAGTGATGATGAAGTTTTAGGAGTTATCAAAAGAGAGGTTAAGAAACGTAATTCATCCATTGAAGAATATACGAAATATAATAAGATGGAAATGGTTGAAAGCTTAAAAAAGGAAGTTGCTATTCTAAGTGAATATCTACCTGAAGAATTAAGTGATGAAGCCTTAGAAAAAATTATCGATGAAGTAATTGCTGAAGTCAATGCTACATCAATGAAAGAGATGGGTATGGTCATTAAAGCGGTTGGTGCTAAGGTTGGTGCCAGTGCTGATATGTCTAAGGTATCCAAGATGGTTAAAGAAAAATTATCGTAGAAATACGATATTTTTTTATACCTAACATATAATTTATTGGTGATCTATATGTTAGATATCTTAAAATCATATTTAGCTAAAGAAAAGTATTTTCTTATCATCATGGATAATGGTATATATATTAAAAACTATGATAAACTTTTGGGTATTAAAAGCGATGAAGTTACGATCGAAATCGATCATAAGATATATCAAATTAAAGGTTCTTCCTTTTCGGTTAAAAGAAGTCTAAGTCGAGAGATTAAAATATCGGGTTTAATAGAAAGTGTTAAAACCATATGATCTATATACGGGTTCAAAAAGAGACTAAACGTTTTATCAATAAATGTTTGCAATATAACATTTCTTTATTTGATATTACCTATCATGATGATGAATTAATCGTCTTAATCGATGAACATGATTTAGAAGAAATTAAAAGAATCAATTATTATTCCAATGTCGAAATTATTCGTTATACAGGTTTTAAAAGATTTATCTTAAATGTTAAGCACTATGCCTTTGATATCTTCTTATTATGTTTCTTATGTTTAAGCTTATATATCATTAGTAACTTTATTATTACGATTGATATTCGTCATGAAAATAAACATCTTAAGGAAGAGATCAATGATATCTTAAAATCTAAGGGCATAACACCTTTTCAATTTAAAAAGGACTTTAAAGAATTAAATAATATTAGTGATGAGATTTTAAGAGAAAACCGAGATATCTTAGATTGGATTGCTATCGATAGAGTTGGTATGCATTATGTAGTATCATTCGAAGAAAGAATTCTAACCTCAAAGGAGGAAGATCTTCCATATTGTGACGTTGTGGCTTCTAAAGATGGTGTAATCAGTAAGATTAATGCCACTTCTGGAGTAATTATGGTCGAAAAGGGAATGTATGTTCGAAAAGGGGACATCTTAATAAGTGGAACGATCATGAATAATGATGAAGTCAAGGATTATACTTGTGCTAAAGGGACGATTGAAGCTGAGGTATGGTATAAAATCGGTATGAGTATTCCCCTTGCTTATGAAAAGAAAGTCTATACGGATAATAAACGTTATAACTTTTCTTTAAACGGTAATTATCTCTTTAAAAAGAAATATGAACATTATGATAAAGATAAATTATTTGCTCTAGGTCCTTTCGTAATCTACCAAGAAAAAGAATATACGATTGAAGTTAAAAAACATAGTTTAAATGAAGCTAAGGAAGAGGGTATTAAACTAGCTGAAAAAAGGTTACTTGAATCTTTAGATAAAAAATCTCGCTTGATTGATCAAAAAGTTTTGAAAGAAGAGGTAAATGATAGTAAAATAGAATTAGAGTTATTTATGAGTGTCCAAGAAGATATAGGATTACAGTCAACAGAAAAAGCGGGTGAGGAAGATGATACCGAATAAGGTATATGATATCTTAGTTAATCTATTACCAATGATTATCTTATTTACGATTACAACGGTCTCTATTAGGGTTATTACCGCTAAATATGCTAAGGAAAAGATTATCGTTTATAAAGAGATTAAAAGTCTTATATATATTATCTATATCTTTGCTTTATTCTTTTTAGTAACAACAACGGATTTTGAAAGTTTTTCGAATAATTTTATACCTTTTAGGGAGATGACACGTTATGAAGTAACTAGTGTGTTATTTCTAAGAAATGTTATTGGTAATATAGCTTTATTTATACCATTTGGTTTCTTAATAACGGATACGGTTTATGAGAAAGCTAAGAAATGTAATATTTTTATTACCACGCTGATTGGTTTTATTACTTCCCTTACAACCGAACTTATTCAAATGAATATTGGTCGTAGTTTTGATATCGATGATATTATCTTAAATATCTTAGGAACAATCCTTGGTTGGATGATCTATCATGTATTACATTTTTTAAGTGATAAGATGCCAGATACATGGCCTAAAAATATTATTAAAGCAATTTCCTTTGCTTCCTTAATCGTATTATTTATTTTATTATTAATATTTGGATATTTAAGGGTGATATAGATGAATAATTATGAAATAATAGATGAATTTGG
>CANQQK010000035.1 GCA_947626015.1 uncultured Bacilli bacterium
TGATTTCCCGGATATAACTTAAAGATAGCATTTAAATCACAAGCATGATAGATTTCCGCTTGTCTTTTAAATCTATCTTGTGTAACTGTTCCCAATGCTTTATTAATAGCATTGACTTCCTCATCAGAAAATAAACTAAACTTAGCTGTATAATTACCATTACTATCTAACTTAAAATGGGGATTACCATTTTCATCAATAAAAGGAGTTGGGTTTCCGCATTCATCTCTTAAGATGCAATCTTCACCATTATCATTAATATAATGATATGTTTCGAAATTAGGAATAGCAGAATCACTCTTATCGGTATCACCCATGTAATAAAAAAATGATATCTTTTTAAATGCTTCGAAATCAAAATTAGGAAGATCAGCTATACCTGTTGGATAAGCAAATCGATACCCATCGATATCTGATACAGGCATTGAGATGGCCCCTCCTGTTCCCCCAGCAATAACCACTTTAATCATTTCCGGATGCAAAAGACTAAAATGGGATGCCAATTTTGAACCTTCAGAATAACCAGAAATTATTACCCTACTATCAACATTTATTCCTTGTTCATTTAATATTTTGATGGCATATTCCATCATTTTTTTATGCTGATCAGCTAAATTTTCATACTTAAATAAATGATCTTTAAATAACGAATTTTCTAATTTTTTAAAATCATTATGAAAACAATCTCTTCCTAAAAAATTAGGTCGAAAACCTTTAAATCTTGGAACAAAGGGGATAACCATTGGATAACCTTTTTCTAAACATAGATGAACAAGCATGGGATCAATACTGCCAAAATCTTTTTTGGCATATTCGATTAAATCATCAAAGGAGATGTTATCTTCTGATATCTCTTTAGGTAAATTGCAAGCATATACAAGTTCGGGATTTACATCTAAATTTCTAGGAATAATAATTTTAAATGGAAAATTAAAACCTAATTCAGGATTAGCTTCAATATCTAAAGAATCTGTCATAACATTTCTAAGTTTAAATTCTGTCATATAATTCCTCCAACTAACATAATTATAACATTTTTATTAGTTAGTAGAATTATATTATACATAGTAATTTATTTCCCATAAAAACTCTATCCCCTGATTTAACAGTATAAGTATTGCTTTCCTCTTTTACTGATGGAATCTTTAATATTTGCCCAATTGATAAAAGATCGCTTTTTAAATTATTTAAACTCTTTAAATCATCAACGGTCGTATTAAATCTCTTTGCTAAAGCATATAACGTATCCCCAGAGCTAACGATATATTCATCATCTTGAATGTTGGTTACACCAAGATAACTTAGTAAAGCATCCGCAACACTTAAAGCCATCTCATCATAATTTTCTTTGATGATATTGGCATCCTTACTATTGCTAGGAAGTCCATAACGAATGATGACGGTTTCATAGTCAGGTGTATTACGTGTTAAGTAATAATAATCCTTGGTTGTATCGGTAGGCCAGCGATATTGGTAATACTTCGTATCATTAAAATATTCGAGATTACGAGCCAGCATGGAAGCTAAGGCATCCGTCTTCTTTAATGGATAGATGATATCAATACCTGATGTCGTATTCAAAGTATTGGATAATAAAACGACATCATATGGATTAGGATAAGTTGCTTTTAATTTTTTAATCCGTTCATCATAAGATATCGTTTCATCCTTATCCCGAAGCATTAATACTTCAACACCAGCTTCTTCTAAACGATCTTTAATAATATTAGAGATCTTTAAAGTGATATCTTTTTCCGTAATGCCATTACCGGTTGAACCAATATCACTTCCCCCACCACTGGAATTTATAATCACTTTTTTCATCCTTATCCCCCTCTTTATAGAATATGCACCCAAGAAAAAATACTTCCTAAGAAGTATTATTTTTCGAGCTTTTCTTCGATACGAATCAATTGATTATATTTACAAATTCGATCGGTACGAGACATTGAACCCGTCTTGATTTGACCAAGATTTAAACCAACTGCTAGATCCGCAATCGTCGTATCCTCGGTTTCGCCACTACGATGGGAAATAATGGTATTATAACCATTACGACGTGCAAGTTCGATGGTTTCTAAAGTTTCGGTTACTGTACCGATTTGGTTAACTTTAAGAAGAATAGCATTACCTGCATGTAAATCGATTCCCTTTTGTAAATATTCCTTATTCGTTACGAATAGATCATCACCAACAAGTTGAATACGATCCCCTAACTCCTTAGTAATCTTTGTAAATCCTTCCCAGTCATTTTCATCAACAGGGTCTTCGATAGATACAATCGGATATTTACTTACCAATTCCTTATAGAATTCGATCAATTCATCAGTTGTAAATTCTTGACCTGTTGACCAACGTAATTTATATTTACCTAAGTCCTTATCATAGAATTCACTAGCAGCAACATCGATTGCTAAAGAGACATCTTTACCAGGAACATAACCAGCTCTTTTGATAGCTTCAACGATTAGTTCAAAACCTTCTTCATTACTGTTTAAATCCGGAGCAAATCCTCCTTCATCACCAACACCAGTGGCGAATCCCTTTTCATTTAAAACCTTTTTTAAATTATGGAAGACTTCTGCACCAACACGAATACGTTCTTTAATCGTATCACGATTAGGAATGATCATATATTCTTGGAAATCAAGTTTATTATCAGCGTGAGCTCCACCATTTAAGATGTTCATCATTGGTTTAGGTAACAATGTACCATCACCGATATAAGCAAATAAATCCTTTCCTTCATTGATAGCACTAGCTTTTAAAGCGGCTAAGGAAATACCTAAAATAGCATTAGCACCATATTTGGATTTGGTCTTGGTACCATCCGCATTGATCATAGCATAATCCAAAGCTTTTTGATCTTTAGCATCCATCCCAACGACTAGATCACGAAGTGGTCCATTGACATTTTCACAAGCTTTTAATACACCCTTTCCCATGTATCTTGAACCTCCATCACGAAGTTCCAAGGCTTCTCTTGATCCTGTAGATGCTCCACTTGGCACACTAGCACGACCGATGATACCATTCTCTAAAATACAATCAACCTCAATGGTTGGATTACCACGAGAATCAAGAATTTCACGGGCTTTTATATCTTTTATTTTCATAAAACACATCCTCTCTAAGATAATTATATCACTATAACATATATAACAAAAAAGAAGTTGATGGATTTAACATCAACTTTTACTTTTCCTTAGTTTCTTTAACAAAATCATCATATTCATCTTTTAAATTAGCATCTTCAATTTGGAAATTATATTCATTTCTTAAATCTTGGAATGCACGATAGTAAACATTTTGATCATTTTGATATAATTCTTGTCCAAGATTATTTCTTATATCACCTTTGATATCATCATAAGCTTCTTTTTCTTGAACATCCGTTACATAAACGATTACATTTCCGAAATTATCATCCGTAAATACTGGTGATACTTCATTCTTTTCTAACTTATTAACTTGTTTTAGGAAATCCTCAGTATAAATATTATAACTATTGAAATTAATATTACCTAGATCACGATATGTTAAATCGGAATACTTATCTTGTAGTTTTTCAATATCCGTACCTTTTTCCAAAGCTTTTTTAACCTTAGCTAAATTATCACTATCTTCAGTAGTATAGAAAACATAAGCTCTTCTTTGACCTTTAACAACATCATCATAGTATTTCTTAACATCTTCCTCTTTTACTAAAGAGTTTAAATATTCTTCAAAATATAAATTCTTATAATATTCGATCTCTAGATAATCAAGGAATTCTTGTTCAGATCTAAAACCATTACTGCTTAGAGTTTCCTCTTTGGTATAACCATATACAGATTCCCATTGGGTATAATATTCTTCAGCTTGACTTTGAGCATATTCCTTGGCTTCTTCGGTACTATCATATTTGTTTAAAAGGATCTCTTTATCAACGATATCTAATAATGTTGAAAGACCACTACGATCATTCATCTCATCATATAAATTATTAGCTGATACGCTTACACCATTGACGGATGCTACGATATCACTACCATCGGATAGTTTAGCTAAACGTGTTGGCCATAAGATACCAAAGATTAAAGCCGTGATAGCAACTCCACAAACAAAGGATATAAGAGCAACTTTGATATCCCTTTGTCTACTCTCATTTTTGGCTCTTAATATTTTACTTTTATAAACCTTCTCATTTACTTGGTTGCGGTGTTTCTTCTCTTCCATAACCTTACCTCCTAATTTGATTATAAAATAAAATAATGAAAATTAAAAGAAAAATGACTTTGTTCGTCATTTTATTCTTGATGAAAACCCGTCAAAGGACGAATTCGTTCAAGCACCAATTGATGACTTTTAACTTCCCTTTTCATGAATGATAAATCCATATTGATAATATCCTTGGTAAGATGATCATCATCCCCTTGGTTTAATAAAAATGTATCGATAATTTTCTTTGGTGGCACGCCCATCTTCTCTAGATGATAGAGATTATAAGCTTCAATACCCCCAATGCCATAAGCAAAATTAACAAGTTCACTATTCTTTACCTCATCAAAGGTTAAAGAAAACATTCCTTCCCCTTGAATATTGACCTTCTTACCCGTAAATTCATAAGAGATGCCACTATTAAAGTTAAAGTCATCAGGATTTTGTCTCGCATAATGACAGAAAAACTTGATTATTTGAAAGAAATAAAGCGTATTATAATCGAGATAATTACGATGAAAATAAGCACTTTCCTTAGCAATATTATTTCTTACTAGATAATCAAAGAATGCGAGTTCTCCATATAAGGGAACAGTTTCTGCGGAAAGTCCATTAAGCAATCTTTGTGTCTTCTTCCAATCATAATTCCTTAAAAAATGTGAAGCATAGATATGTAATAATTCATGAATAATGGTCTCTAAATTATAGATATCATTTTCTTGATTATGATTTAAAGCAATGTAATAAGAATCGATGCTCGGCATGATGAAGGATTCCCCTAATGCAGTCCCTAGATTACTACCAAAGATATGACCTTTTTCATAAAGATCCTTATACATCTTAAGTAATTCCGGTAAGAATTCATCTAAGAACGAATACAAAATATCCACCTTATCCTTGGAAGATAGATGAGCATAACCACTATCGAAATAACAATAGAAATCGATTCCCTTATACATCTTTAAAACGCGATTAGCAAGATGCTCTAAGGCTTGCAAATTATCTTCCATCGTATATACAATGTTTTCCCCATCATCCAAGGCATGATAATCGATTTCTACATCGAGATTTTGTACATTTGCTCTTTTGATGAGCATCTCCATAAAAGAAAAATCATACACAACCCTTCTTGCTTTACTGATCGATAATGAAGAGGAAAGACGATTTAAATTATGAGCATCACGACGAATGCTTTCTTCAACCAACATACCCCACCTACTTTTAGTCCTTCTTTGTTGTTTCAACTTTAATCTTTTGTTTCTCTAAAGCATCGTTTAAATAATTAAAGTAATTACTAGTTACTGCTTTACTACTGATGTTCATCTTATCCTTGATATCTTTATTGATAGCTTTGATTTCTTCGATATCATATTCATAATCTGTAAAATATGTAATATCATCCTTTGCAGCATCATAGTAAGCAAGTTCATTTTTCCAAGAACCATCGGCAAAGACCACCATCGATTTATAATCTTCACTTAGAAGATCGGTTCCTAGATATAATCTTGGATCATAATCTAGATCAAAGAGATTAGCAATGGTTGGTAAAATATTGATATAGGTTGTATAATCCGTAAATACTTTAGGTTCGATTTCGGAGTTATAGATAACGAAAGGAACACGTTCATTGTTCTTATATTCAGTAACATCATAATCTAAAAGCTCATTTATATTATCCTTACGTAAACCATATGGGTAGTGATCACCAAATAAGACGATGACCGTATTATCTAAGATGCCTCTTTCCTTTAAACCCTCTAAAAGAATACCTAAGCCATCATCTAAGATTTTTAACTTTGACAGATATCTTCTAACATTCATGGGATAATCAGTATCCTCCGTGATATTCAAATAACGATCGCCTTGAATCGAAGATACGGTATAAGGTTGATGTGATGAAACGGTTGTAAGCCAAGTCATAAAGGGTTTATCATTTTGCGTCTTATCATCGATAACTCCCAAAATCTTCTCCATAAATTCATCATCATTAGCCCAACTCTCATATACACTCGCATATGCAATCTTTAACTTTTCGGCACCAAAATATTCCCCACTACCCATACCAGTATGGATGGCTTTTCTTGGATAATAAGCTTGGGTATAATCATGAGCTGAGAAAGTCACATAGTTCTTTCTATTATAGAGATTAAAAATACTTTCATAATAAGTGTTGGTTTTATAACGCGTTGCGGTACAAGTATTAGTGATGGAATAAAGACTGGTCATACCACTAAATTCATTATTTATCGTCGCACACGCATTACGTGGTGAATAGTTATTTTGCCAATACCATCCCTCACTAAGCATCTTATAGAAGTTTGGATATAAATCGGGATTAATGAAGATATCATTAACACTTTCCATCATAATAACGATCAAATTCTTATCTTTAAATAATCCTGTATAAGCATTCTTATCCGTAATACTACGACTGATAAAATATTTATTTAAGGTATTCATACTATTATTCTTTTCCGAAGCAATTAAACTATCCCATAACGTATCATCAATTACTCTTGTATAATCATTAACTTCTGTTTTAACTTCCTTATTAACCGCAAATTCTTCTTCAATAATCGTTGGGAAAAAATAAGAACGAAAATCAATAAAAGCAAACATCGAAGTACCATATTGTTCAATCGATAAACTAGGATTATCAGCATTCAAAAATAAATCTGGTGTGGATATCGTTTGATTTTCATTTTGTAATAAAGGCATGATAATACTAGCAATAAAGATTGATAGATTAAAGATAAATAACATCAAGAAACTGATTACCCTATTTCTTAAGGATAACTTTTCATAATTAACTCTCTTACGTAATATAATAAAGATCATTAATAAGATTACAAAAGAAATTAAACATGTAAAATATATGGGTTTAAAACTCAAAAAGAAATCCGTTACATAATCCTTAACAGCACCAAATTGGGAAGATGTTTGAACCGACATAAAAACACCAATAAAATTATTAAACCCCAATTGTACAGTTGCATATATTCCACAAATAAGAATAATTACAAAACCAATAATATTGCGAAGATATTTATTAATAAAACTTAAAATAAATGTTAAAAATGATGCTATAAAGATGGAAGATGCTAAGATTCTTAACATTGCTAAACTTAATATATGAGAACCATTAATAATTTTAAAAATAACCTCAGGAATGAATAAACCAAAGATAATAACAATTAATGTTAAATAATAACTGTTTATTTGTCTTTTCATTTACTACACTTCCATTCAACGAATTATATTAACACATAAAAAAGATTTTTTAAAGAAATGGATTATTTTTTTCTAAAAAAGAGGTTCTAAAGTTGAAAACATAAAGAAAATTTGTTATCCTTAATATAGTAGAATAAAAGGTGATTTTTTATGTTTGGAAAAATTAAGGGATTTGATAGTAGTAAGATCTTTGTTGAGAATCAAAAAGGAATAGCCGATACTAACTATATTGGCTATCACGTTGTATTCCCAGAACCCGATCATAAAATTGTTGGTGAAATAATTGGTATTGATTCAGAAGTGGTAACGATTATGCTAATTGGAGAAATTATCAATGATAAGTTTTCCAACGGTGTATTAAAGAAACCAAGTATGAATACGGTAGCAAGAATCATCTTTAAAAGCGAACTAGAATCGATTCTAGGAAGTCAAAATTATCTTGATCATGCTAACCTATTATTTGGAACATCACCTATTTATAAAGATTATGTAATAACTTCTAGTTTGAGTAATTTCTTTGCTAATCACTTTGCCATTATTGGTAATACTGGTTCTGGTAAATCATGTGGTTTAGCAAGATTGATTCAAAATATCTTCTTTACTTCATCTAATGAATTACCAAAGAATGCTCATATATGTTTATTCGATGTTTATGGTGAATATTATGATACCTTCACGGAAATGGATAAATTTCCAGGATTACATTTTAAAAGATATACTACAGAATTAGAGTTTGGTTCTTCACAATTGCTTACGATACCAGCTTATTTCTTAGAGGTTGATGATTTAGCTATCCTATTAGGAGCTAATGATCCAACACAATTACCAGTTCTTGCTAAAGCAATCGATCTTGTTAAGATCTTTAAATCACAAGATCCAAGAGCTGAAGATTATAAAAATGATATCATTGCTAAATGTATTTTGGATATCTTATCAAGTGGTAAATCATCTACCCAATTAAGAGACCAAGTTGTATCAGTTTTAACCGCATATAATACCGATAGTTTAAATTTAGGTTCAATCATTCGTCAACCTGGTTATGATCGTACATTAAGACAATGTTTAAATATCGATGATCAAGGTAAGATCAATGCTATGAACCTTGTTGTTGAATTCTTACAAAAATTTATTAGAGTTGATATCGATCGTACCGGATTACAAGGTGATGTTACTTATACCTTAAGTGATCTATACTATGCCTTAGAGTTTGCTTTGATCAATGAAGGTTCATTTACATCAGAGAGTGTCTTTGATCGTAATAATGTTTTAAAATCAAGACTTCAATCCATCATCAATTCCGATCAAGTAAACTTCTTCCAATTTACGGATTATATATCTAAATCTGATTTCGTTGAAGAATTCTTCTCAACGGGACCTAATGGTGAACCGGTTCAATTAGTAGATGTTAACCTATCATTTATCGAAGATCGTTTTGCTAAATGTTTAACCAAGATTTTCTCTAAGTTATTCTTTGAATATACAACGCGTCTAGAGAAACGTGGAAGTTATTCAATCCACATCATTCTTGAAGAGGCTCATAGATATGTTCAAAACGATTCCGATATCGAAACCATCGGTTATAATATCTTCGATCGTATTACTAAAGAGGGTCGTAAATATGGAACCATTATTGGTTTTATTACGCAAAGACCTAATGAGTTATCGAAGACCGCATTGTCGCAATGCTCGAACTTCGTTGTCTTCCGTTTGTTCTATCCCGAAGACTTAAATATCGTTCGAGGTATATCATCTAACGTTACCGATGATACGATTGAAAAGATTAAGACCTTAAGACCAGGTATGGGATTGGTATTCGGTACTGCATTCAAAGTACCTCTACTAGTAAACTTCCCATTACCTAATCCGATGCCAGTATCTACAAGTTTACGTATCGATGAATTATGGTATAAATAAAAAAAGTCGCAAGACTTTTTTATTTTATGATTTTATATTTTTTAGTATCAGAATATTTCTTGATGAGAGTATCATATAAGCTCTCATCAGTAGTTTTATTACCCTTTTGAGCAAATATTTTGGTCATCAATGCTTCATCATCCTTCTCTAATTGATAGATTCCGGAAGCATATTTTTTAACCCATTCATCATATTCCTCTTTGGTATCATAGAAACGATAACAATATTCATTAAATGATGTTTTATCTAATTCAAAAACATAATATGTTAAAGCATCTTCACTAGCAATATTTTGGACGATAATTCGCTTTTCACTAGTCTTACCTAAAGAAGTAACGATCTTTTCTCTTCTAGCTTCTAAGGCATCACTTTCTTTATCACGCATTCCACAACTTGCTACAAAAACGATTACAATCAATATAATTAAGATAATCAACGCATATATTCTTTTCATGGTTATCCTCCTTTCATATTATAACACGATATGTTAAAATAATGAAAGGAGGTAGTTTAAGAGAATGGAACATATTAAAAAGGTCTTAAAAGGTCATAGTCCTTATCTAATCTTTTTAGCAATAGCTGAAAGTATAATTAGTATCGTATGTACCTTAGCATTCGTCTATGCCGATACCTTATCTTATCAAGATTCAGTAGTATTTGAAGCCATTGGAGTAGAAAAATTATTAGAAAGCATTTACTCATCAACTTGGTGGGCTTTAATCCTTCTAACCCTAGCATTTATTGCAATATTTACGATTACGGGTATCGTTTATAAAAGATTGGAATATAACTTTATAAGCATGTTATTATGGGGAGAGATGTTAATTCTTGCTATCGATATTGGTAAACCAATTGCTGATCTCCTTTCAGTCTTAGCTTTATTCGTACCAATCATCATTATCAATATTATTGCTTATAACGATGAAAAGAAACGTTTAAATAAACCCACAAAAAAGCATCCTAAATAGGATGCTTTTAACGTGCACATTAAGTTTCTAAAAATTGTTCAATAACATTCTTTAACTCATTTTTAGATAGCTTAGAATCTTCGCTAATTACGATATTATCGATTATAATAGCTGGAGTATGCTTTATATGATATTTAAACTTGTTATTCTCCGTTATCTCTTCGATATCAACGGAACAATTTAAATTATTTAAAACTTCGTTAATCATTTTCCTTTCTTCATCTTTACTACCTACGAGCTTTATCTTCATAAACCACTTCCTTTCATGTTTACAATATATCATAGCAATATGAATATTACATGAAATTAATGTGAAATATCCATTAGACATCTTTTCTTGACAAGATGCTTGCAGGAGTTTTATGTAAAACAAAGAAGACTGGTATTAAAACAACGATTACATAGAAGATGAAGATACCTAAGAAGACAAGTAAAGCAATCCATGGACTGACATATACCCCAAAGTCAAAGACTTCGGATTCTGCAAGTAACTTCATACCATAATAACCAACGAGAACACCTGCTAATCCACCAATACCGATGATGATAGCCACTTCTCCAGAGAACATACGATAGATATCGGATTTACTAACACCGATAGCCCTTAATAGACCCACCTCTTTAATCCTTGATAGGAAGGAAGCACGTGTCATAAGGATAACGAACACTAAGGTAACAAACATCAATAATCCCGCTGAGAAGAAGGTTGACATAATCGAATCTTGACGATTTAAATTATATTCCTCTTTATTTTCATCAGCAACACTATAAACCTTATAATAACTGCCCATATCTTGTTTTAACTTATCTTTATCCTTAACGATTGCCGTATAATATTCATTATAGTAAGATATGATATCTTTAGCAGTATCGGCAGTAATATACACCTTTTCATCGATACTATTGTTTTCATAGAAACCTACTACAGTATATCTTTCATTATATGCATCACCGATACCAAAGCTTTCCATCAATTCGCTAGGTAATAATACATCATATAGTTTTGTTGGATATGTACCCATAATAATATTGATATCTTCATCATCACGATATATGGAAGCATCACCAAAACTTTTATTATTTTCAATAACCATATAATCAATACGATCCTTCATTAGATACATCGTATTATTAAGCTTATTAGATATACCAACAATTTCTAGATCAAGATCAACGGAATCAAAATATACTTGATTACCAATTAAATCTTCCGGTTCCATAATACCTGATACTCTAAAGGTTGATTTAAATGCTTTATTATTAAAAATACTTATATCAACAACGATTTCCTTATCATTT
>CANQQK010000036.1 GCA_947626015.1 uncultured Bacilli bacterium
CCATTGGTAACATTACCTAAATTCATAAAAACACCTCCACTTCTAATACTCTTTACTTTGACCTAAATAACTTATCTTATAATTCCATACACCATCATCTTCAATGGTATACATTTGCTCCTCACTATCGATGATCGTATATTTACGACCTTCCTTACGATATTTAACGATCTTATTATTACGGGTATTAACCGTCGTCATCTTCTTAGCGGTTTCGACAAAGATACCACGATCATCATTAAACATCTCTTTTTTATTACTAGCAGATATATAATCCCAAGCTAAACGGGGATTATCGACTAGTTTAACGATAAAATCACGATAGTAATAATTGATGACATCGAATTCATCGACATCGATGACTTTATATTCATTATCCTTATATTGGTGTTCGACATAAGGAATCTTTTCTTGATTCATAAATTCCGGATTATAGATCTTTGATCCTTCGATCAAGCGACTGATAACTCCTACAAGAAAGATACTTACTACGATGATCGCAATAGCAACTAAGATAATATTTTCTCTAATAAACTTCCATACACTAGACATGACAGTTACCTCCATAGAACTCACTATCGATTTTCTCTAAAGCGAATGAGAAAGTATTATTATCTAAAGTAACGTTATAATAAACCGTATTTAATTCATCTCCCGTAAAGACATCGGTTTCATAACCCTTAACCAAATAACTCGTAATTCCTTTATCGATGGTTTTATAACACATTAGAGCACCTTTAAAATTTAAGGACGCTTCATTTTCAGGAATGAATTCTTTGATATTATCTAACGTAATAGCATTTTCTTCCTTATAAGTATTGCTTAAGATATGGAAGATGCTTTCATAAGCTCTCGCATTATAAAACGCATAATACTTATTAAGAGCACCAACGACGGTATAATAACGATCATAATCCTTTAAGATTTGATATTCTTTATCATAGGTTTCTTGTTTTTCCCCTGTAAATTTATAGATATGAATACTCATAACAAGGAAGAAAGCAACGAGACCGATAATTAACCAGATTATTAAGACTTTTTTCTCTTCCGTACTTAATTTACCAGACATAACTTCCTCCTTATACTCCAAATATATTATATCTAAGTGGGCTCATCTTTGCTGATACTTGCCATGTAGCATAAGCTTGTTGGTCTTCATCGGTTGTTGCTGTACAAGAACCACCACCGCCATTAGCACAAGCTGGACCATTACAAACATTTTCAACTTGACTAGCACGAGCGCTGCTCATGAAATCTCTAATATAAGGGAAATAGATACAACCACCTAATGACCAACTACCTGGATTAAACCAATAAGCTCCAATATAAGCATACTTCTTCATCATGTCAGAGGCATTTTCATAACCACTAACGACTGAAGCAAAGCCACGAATACCATCGGCAAGAGAGGCATATCGACTACAAGCACTAACGCCTTGACCATTATAGCAGCGAATACCCCAATAGTTATTCGTTGAGCCACCGGGACTCATACCCTCTAAAGCACCACGAACAACGACAAGTTCGGGATTAACATTGCTACTGATGGAGACATCATAAACCTCTTCGGCATGACCAACAAAGACATTGACGAAGGTATTGCTACAACTAGCACCACTACCATTACAATAGCTACGTAAACGACTTACGAATTCCTCTTTCGTAAGACTGGTCTCATGAACGGAGAAATCTCCTGCCGCTGGTGCTGGTCTTGGATTACTAGCACTAATAATGCTCAATGGATCTTCGGCATAGGAAATATCGTTCCCACCTTTTCTGACCTCATAATGAAGAATGGCTTTTTCGGTATTACCCGTCATTCCAACATGACCTAAAACTTGACCTTTCAAAACCTCAGTACCAACGCTAATCGAAGCATCGACATCGGAAAGATTAGCATACAATGTATAATCACCATTGCTATGGGATAAAACGACCATATTACCATAACCATTATTACACTCGGTATCACCAACTTCACAGTTATTAACAACGGTGATAACTTCTCCTTTATAGGTTGCAATAACATTGGTTACGCCATCTACACCAACGATATCGATACCATAGTTATACTCTTCTTCTCCCGTTACAGAATTTACTCTTGGTCCATAATAACTGGATACTTCCGTACTAGCAGGTTCACCATCAGCAAATAACTTACCATCTCTTTCTTCGGTTTCATCACTACCGATCGGCCAGTAATAACTATTACGTGATGATTCATATTGAAGTGCTTGGTTGAAAGATGATTCATTAGCACTATTATAATTGATCGTAATACCATAATTATTTAAGATAAAGATAATATCACTGATGATCTCACGACGAACTTTGATGATCTCCCCTTCATACTCCTCATACTTACCAGCAGCTTCCAAGGAATCACTACAAACATCATTCGTCATACATTTAACACCAGCGGGTTTCAAAACACTCTCTTCAAAGCGTTTTTGAAGATGGGCTTTCTTATCAAAATAGATATTATAACTTAAGAAATCAAAATAACGATCCGTACTTACATGTTTATCATCATTATAAACATAGGTTCCCTTAGCTGGATAACTAGATGTAATATTAGCACAATCACCATATTTACTATCGATCGGATTATTCTTTAAGAAAGGCATAATCTTATTATGTAATAGTTTGGAATCATGGGCCCATTTACTAACGTAATATTCCCAGAATCCATATTCATAACTCGATAATTTATCAGCACATTTCGTTGAAAAACTATCTCTACTAGAATAGATATCCGTTAAAACCCCACCATTATCACAGGTATAGCTTACGGATTCATCTTCAGCAACATGTTTAGTAGGATCCCCATAGATACCATAACATGCTGTTGAATAAGCAATCATATTTTTAATTAAAATCTTTAAAGTATCTTTTTCATCAGCATAGTAATTCTCAGCCGCTTCGGCATCATCATAGTTTTCATCAACATCAGCATCCGTTACCTCTTCACCATCGATAACATAAACCCCACTTGGAGCTTCCCACTCTTGTTGATATTCCGCACCATCATCGGCAAATGAAGAAGGTGTCATATCGATAAATACGGTCTCTAAAATGATATTATCATCGATAAATAAACCACGACTTTCATACTTGGCTAATAATTTATATAGTTTGGTATAAAATTTCTTTTGGGACTTTAAGATCTTATCTTCACAGTTTTCATCTTTACTATTGATACAATAGCTATCCCAATAGGTTTTATTTTGTTTAGAAAACTCTTCCCAATTAAATTCTGAATACTTAAAATTTGCACCATCAGTATTATTTGGAAAAAGAATCATAATAGAAAAAAATGCTATCACAAAGAATCCAAGCATTCTTTGGATTCTTTGTAATAACCTATTATTTTTTTTATTAGTTGTTTGCAACTAAATCACCACCTAGTACTATAGACCTCCACCAGATCCAAAGGAATCAAGTTCCTCTTGGGTAAGCTCAACCTTGATACGCATTCTTCTTGAACCACATACGAATAATGCTTCACCTTGCGTATAGGTTTTAATACTTTCCTTTTCGGCTTCATTGATATCGATTAATTTAGCTAAGTCTTCAACAGCTTGTTTACGAAGACCCATAATCAAATAATATGAAGCATTATCGAAGATGGCTTTACCATGAACAAGCATCTTCTCATCAGCAAAGTCGGTAGGTTGTTGAGTTATAATAATCGTTCCCGTATTATACTTACGAGCACGTCTTTGCATTTGGGCTAAATATTCAGCACCCAATTCATTGCTTCCCGAAAGCAAGATATGGGCTTCATCAACCATCATAACGGTATTACGTGATTTATCAAGACATAATCCCCAAGCATACTTCAAGATATTGAAGAATAAGGCATTACGAATATTTTCATCACTATTCATGATCTCACGGATATTGAAGACGATAAAGTCACTACTAGAATCGATCGTTGTATGACCATTGAAATAATATCTTAATTCATTAACAAATGGACGAACACGTAATTCTAGTCTTTCCATTACATCTCTTTCACGAGTTGCTTCGGGCATCGATAATAACTTACCTTTAATCGTTGCATATACATCATCGAAGGTTGGATAATTATCACTCTTGAAAGTAGCAAAGTTCGTATCGAAATCGATACCAAAACGTTTATAAGTTTCTTGAACGATTTCGGAAAACATTGCTAAAACATCCTCCTCGATCGTTGGTGAATAATATTTCATGAAGGCTTTTAAGGATTGTAAGGCACGCGTTAAAACGGTATAACCTAATCCTTGAGCTAGTTCCTCTTCATCGGAGTCAACGATAACCTCTAGAGGGTTTACCATACCATAGGCGCCACCCTTACCTAAGTCAACATTGCTTCCCCCATTGGCATTACACATATATTCAAGTTCGCCTTCAGGGTCGATACATACGATTTGATAACCATTACGAATATGATTTCTTAATTGCAACTTGGCAGCAGTTGATTTACCACTACCAGATGTACCTAAGATGATCATATTAGCATTATTACGGTTGTGTTCCTTTTTTATTTGATAAAGGAATTGATTGAATAAAACGATACCTCCAGAGAAATCAATACCTAATAGGGTTGAAAGTCCTGGGTCCTTAATGCTATCGAAGACAAATGGATACATTGCCGCAATCGTAGGTGCTGGTATGGGAATACCAATACGTGATTCCACATCTTGTTTTGGGAAGATCGGTAACATGGATTTCAAAACCTTCTCTTGTTCAAACATCATCGGAATAGCACGCATATTTAAAGCGGTCAAGAAGTTCTTAATTTGCATCTTCTTAGCATCCAATTCCTCTTCCGTATCAGCAACGATCATGATATGCATTTGAAAGTCAAAGATTCGTGATTGCGTAGCAGCAAGCATTTGAACAAAGCTTTCCATAGATTCATAATCGATACGAATTCTTTCCTTTAGAGTATGATCATGTTCCTTTTGATAAGCTTCCTTTAATTCGGCAATTTCCTTATTGATAGCTTTTTGCATCGTTCCAAAATCGATGGGAATATGTTTAATACTAACCTTAACACCAGGTATTGCCGTAATATTACTTAAGAAACCAGCACCAATCATCTTGGGATATTCTAGTACGGTTAAAATCGTAGCATATTTATCACTGATGATAAAACTACTTACCTTACGGAAATCGATTCCCTTAGGTGCAATCTCACTTTTTAATGATGATCTAGACATCGCTCATCACCGTCCCATATTCTATTCTTTTACTATCATTGAAGAAACTATCCAATAAGACACGAATGTCATCATCGGTAAGTTGACGCGATATCAATCCAGCTGATGCTAAACCTGATATCAAATTGTGAACTCTCTTTTGAATTCTTTCCATATTCTTAGGACTATCCTTAAAGAGAATATAGAACTCGGTATCAACAGCATTGATTGCTGGTCCTACGAACATATCACATTTATGAAGATCTTGAAGGATTAGTTTTCTAACAGCTTGGGAATCAGATTTATTAAGTAAAACCTCTAATTCTGATTTATAAAGATTGATATCTACAGGGCGATCACAACATACCAACCAGAATTCATAATCAAGTGTATTATAGAAGTTACGTAATTGATAGATAGCACGGTTTTGGGTTTCTTCATCACTGATGAAGATATTACGAGGTTCGATTCTAACTCCGGTAACGATCATCTTTCCTTCTAAGGGACGACCTTGAACCTCCATCATACCACTTTGAATATTGGTAACCGGCATCCAATCTTCCGTATATTGACTCGTACTATTTTGCTTGTTCTCTTGTTTCTTCGCCATAATCTACACACCAACCTTTCCAATAATACTTTCTTCGATTGCTATAAAATTGATAAACATGAGCTGTTAGTTGCCATAAATTACGATGATTAGGTACTGGCAAAACCATAGCTCCACAGATCAAAAATGGTGTAAATATTACCAATAAGTCTTGCATCGTCTCTCTTGGTAAGATCATCAAAAGAATTCCCGTCAAGCCAATACCAACACCAAAGATAATGAGATCTGTTTTCTCAAAAAGTCCCAAAATCAACATCGATCTTTTTGAGTTAGCAGGGATTAAGTATTGATTCATAATCTAATAACCTCCTCTTTATTTCTTCTTTCGATATAATTCGGGAGCAACGAGTCCCGGAACGATATCTAGTAAACAATAATAATTAACATATAATTCCGTTGGGGTTAATCTCTTACCATCCTTAAATGCTAAGCCTAAGGTTTTAACCTCTAGGGAGTGACAGCGCATATAAGTACTGATGGTATCAAGAGCAACCTTAACACCGGGATTTTGATTGATATTTCTTTCAATCAAATTAATCTTTAAACGCATGAAGTGAATGAGAGCTTCTCTTTCTGTGCGAAAGGAAGTCTTCTCATTCATTAGCATTTTCTTTTTGATATCTCTTTCGGCTTCTTCGATTACATTCCAATCATCTTCATTGAACATAATGATTGTCTTTGCTAAACGAATATATTCTTCACCGAATTCTTTAAGTATTTTATTTGTGGCATTAGTAAAGGGATTAACAAACATAGCTCATTCTCCTAAGAGTCTTTCTTTCCACCCTTGCCACCTTCTGGCTTCGGACTACGTTGTGCTTGGGTTTGTTGTTGAATTTGGGTTTGAATATTGATATTCTTACCTGTTTGATCAAGAGTACCCTTAACCTTCTTCAAGGCTTTAACATCATTTTCGGTTAAAACATTATTTTCATTGCTTAACTTCTTCAAGAAGGAATCAAGGTTCTCACCATCACCGAAGATGCCTTTAATAGCACCATCTAATTCAGCCATCGTTGCTGAACCTAAGTTACCCATTTCCTTAGATAATTGATCTCTAATAGTAGCAGCATACGTTGCCATACCTTTTTGATACTTATCATTAAGCTCTTTTGCTGCAACTTGGTTCTTTTGTTTATCAAATATGGCTTTTAAGTCTGATAAGCTCTTTGTAGTGTATTGGCTTTCTGGACGATATGAAGATTCATATTGTTTTGATACTGGATTGTAGTAGTGACCATTAGAATCAGTCATTGCTTTACCAGCCTTACGACATACCTCTTCATAACGTGATTGATCAAAGCCACCACTAGCAGTATATGTCTTGCCACCATAGGTTACGGTTTCACCAGAAAGCATCTTCTTACGTAAGCCTTCGAAGGCTTCATCATATGGTTTTGTTGAACTACTTGATAGATTAACAACACTATCGATCATATTAGATACCTTATTGATAGTATTTAAAGCAGCTTGGGAGTTACCAGATGTACCAGAGATAAGGTTATATTCGTTTGTAACAGCTTTCTTTAAGTCCTCAGCACGAGGGTTAAATCCTCTTTCGATACCTTGATTAACAAGTTCACCAATAGTTCCACGAATACCTCTATCACCAGCAGCTTCTTGGGCTTCACGTAAATTGAAGACACGATTGTTTTCATGATTAACATATGATGATTGACCACCACTGACACCTTGGTTGAAGGATGCCCCAATATTACGAGCACCAAACTCTTGTGGCGTATTTTCAAATCCTCGACGTCCACCTGAGACAACACCACGAGGCAATTGACTCAATGCTCTAATAGCAGCACCACCTCTGGCTGCCCAGTCATCATTACCTTGAACATTGCTTTGTTCAAGATTACGATTATAGGCCATCTTAACCGTACCGATAGCACCACCAAGTGCACCAGTTGCCGTTGAGATACCTTTCATAGCATATTCATTTTCACTTATACGACGTTTAACTCCAGGTTTAAGGTCGACACCAGCCAATAATCCACCACCGGCGCTAGCAAAGATGGTCTTGATTAGATTTGGTGCTTCCTTAGCGAATTTCAAAAGACCTAAGATTAAACATACCGTAGCAATAGCCTTTAGTAAGAAACCACCTTCAACGGATGAATTAGCACCAAATAATAGATCGATAAAACTTGGTACAATCGTACATAGTTTAACGATAAAGAAGATAACCGCGATTCTAAAGAAGATCTCTAAATAGCACTTTTTAATCTCCGCAAACCAGGTTTCATAAACCTTTCTTTGAGCTTTAAATGGTCTTAACATTACTGGTATCGGAGCGATGATTTGTAAGAATCCTAATTTAACCGCACGCGTACCGACATCCAAAGTATAACTGAAGAAGAAGTAAGCGACGCCTAAAGCAGCAGCTAGGCTTAACACCCATAGGTATTCCATTCCTCCATCATCACCAACAGCACCACGTAATTTTGAATTCCATGTAATAGCATTGATACCACTATTCGTCGAATTTTCCCACGAGCTCAAGGCATCAACCCAAGCCGTACATACTTCCTCATCGGTACTGACCTCGACGACATTACCATTCTCATCACGATCACCAATATCATGTGGTCCCTTACATACCGATATCGCCTCATCCCGGCCGATGAGCTTACCATCATCACCAAAATAATCCGAATACATCGTACCTTCCGGATGGAAGAACGCAGTATAAACGATCATCGAAATCTGTTTACCAGGGTTATCATCGATCGTTCCATTAGCACCAAGGATCAAAGCTCCAATAGTATTATTCGTTAAAACGTGTTTTTGAAATAAAGACATATAGCCAAATACGGTCGGCAAAACAATGACCGCAATAATCGATATAATAACATCCTTAAGCATCTGTGATGATGCTTTTTTGTATTCCCCTTCAGGATCAACAATTAAGTTTAATAGCATATAGGCGAATATAAAGACCATAATGATGGATAATGCTGAATAGAATCGTGAACATATCTCATTATAGATCGTACCTCCAGCTTCTGTAGAGAAAATATCTAACTCAGAAACAGCTAAAAAGATGGAGTAAGCACCAGCTAAAAGGAAATAGGCAACGGTATCAAATGCCGCAATAAAAATCCATGCTAATGCCTTTATTATAAAGTTAGCGCCTAACATATTTATCACTCCCAAAATATATCTAAACCATACCTAGATATAGTAGTTGACTATAATACACTATCTTAATTATAAATCATTAAAAATCTTTTAGCAATAAATAAACCTCTATTTAGCCAAAAAAAAGACAATTTGTTCATCACAAATCATCTATTTTTGTAAACGTTTCTTAACCAAAGAGTAAACCTCTTCACCGATCTCTTCCGGAGTTTTAATATTGGCAAAAGTGGGAATGCTTTCTTCCTTATCACGAATGCATTGAATGGTCTCAAAATCATAAAGACGACTGACCTCTAAATAGGCTTCTTCAGCATGATATAGATGGGTTTTATCACGCTCATTTTCATCTAACTTTTCCGTACGTCCTTCTCTTAAGAAAGTAGCATAATCGGTCGGCATATGTAGAAATAAACGAATATCGGATGCTGGTAAACCTAAGGATTTAAACTCTAAGTTAGCAATCCATTCATACATCTCTTGGCGCTTTTTGGCATCCCTGATCTTACCACCTTGATGGGCCATACTAGAATATGTATAACGGTCTAAAATGATATTAACTCCTTCATCCAAAGTAGCATTGATTTTATTTAAGTTATAACGACGATCAGCGGCATAGTAAAGGCAGGAAACCTTAGGATCAACCATCGGTGCGGTCTCCTTAAACCACCCAGTTCCTAGTTCATTTGCTAACGCATCCAAAACTAAATCGATGACTTCACTTTCCTTAAGATGCGGATATTTTTGGGAAATGATATCATGAACTTTTTTAGCACATTCATGCACCATATCACTAGCGATATAGGATTTACCCAAATAAGGATAACCAACGATTTTTCCCGTTGGGGTTTCATACATGGGAAAACTGCGATATGTCGTTGGCATTCCTTCCTGATTTAATCTTTCGATCAACCTCTTAGATTGCGTTTCTTTCCCTGAACAATCCGTTCCCTCAATAACGATTAATTTTCCTTTTGGCATATATACCTTCTCCTCCTGCAATAACTTTATTGTCATAATTAGGATCATCACTTACTTCTCTGACACATTTAATAAATGGTGGTATCGAAAGTAAAGGATTTTCCTTCGTAACATTTACCTCTAAAACCATTAAACCGTCTGGAAAGATATCCAATTTAAAATATTGATCTGCATAGACAAATGAATAACGATTCTTATAAACGGTTTTAATATTAGGATCTACCAACTCTAATAGTTTTTCATAATCACTTAAGGATAAGACTTCTTCTTTAACAACATGTCTGATACCATTAGGTAATTTCTTTTGGACACTATAATGATAACTAACATTTTTATCCTGTCTAACAGCACGAAGACGATATTCGTTTTCATCATCACTACTAAGATAGTTTTGGGTAATCGATACCTTATTAGCATATTTAGCTAATTCATCTATATCTAAGTCAGCAACCAAAAATTTTCTTTGTTCTCTTAACTGTGTAGGACAACCCAACATATTTTGAATTAAAGATACAACCTCGTGTTGTTTATCATCGATGTTTTCTCTAGGTTGGATTACCATAAGATTATCATGACTTAGATAAGATTTCAAGACCCTACGACCTTTTTCTAAGGCTTCATTTGCATCATTTTCATAACGAGCGGCATTATTTTCTTTGGTAAAGAAAGCACTACTACCCTCTAAATAGAAGACAGCATCATAAGCACAGAGAAGATCACGTTTATTTAAATTCATGCTATGTAAAACTTCTTCCCATTCTTCATCGCTAACGTATGCGTAGCCATCTAAAGTACCACGGTCATAGATGATGATGGTCTTATCTCCAATTTCACTTGCTGCCAATTTAGCTGTATATTCTGCCATCAATTGACGCATTAAAATTATTCTTTGGTAATTAACCGGTTTTAAGGAATGATCCCCAAAGGGTTTAATACCACTATTGATTGCTAAAGTAGCGGCTTCCGGAACATTGATGATGTAATAACCTAAACAAGAAAAATATTCATTGATAGCATTGATGACCGTCGTCTTACCACTACTAGGTCCACCAGTTAAAACGATATTAAGCATTATAAAACCCTCCTTATGCTTAAAGTTAATTGATTCAT
>CANQQK010000037.1 GCA_947626015.1 uncultured Bacilli bacterium
GATAGATCATCAGCATAAACAGATAATTGATATACATCCTTATTGATAAGATCATAGACATCATCAAGATTTATCTTGATGTATATAGTATCATCACGATCTTCCGTAATCTTAACATCATATTTAAAGTTATCGGTCTTATAAAAGCTCTTAATCGCTAGATCAACACCAGCATTAAGGCAAGTTTCATCACAACCCTTAACACTAGCTTTAGGAATATATACCGTATTACGAGGAATAGTATTATCAAGTTCAACGAATCTGGTTTCTGGTTCATAAATATAACCATTGAGATATTTAACACTAACTTCCGTATTGCTGATAAAGGCATAAGCTTGAATACGTTTATAAGTATTCTCCGTTACATACATAATATTTTGATCAACAGATAGGGAATTATCATAAGCATAACCTTTAATTCTTCCTTCAAGCGTTGAATAAGCTGAACCACAATTCTCAATATTTAGTTTACCATTAACATTGATAATATCGTCATAGAAGATAGTATCGACAGAGTTTTCGTTATTGACAAGCAAGAACTCATTATCGCTTTTAGGCATTTCGCCATCTTCCAACTCCCCTTTAAAGTTATCAATAATATCGATAGCAGAGATATTGGTATCATAGATAGCAGTGGAATAAATAACCCCAACATCCCTCATAAAATCATTGGTAAGAATATCATCAACATGAGAGAGTTTCTTGATCTCTTCGATATCACTTAGAGTAATCTCACTCTTATCATCCTTATTGATAATAATCCTTTTTGGGGATGCATCGATAAAGATGTCCGAAGCACCCCGGGTAGCATCATCATATAGCTGTTTATTACGACTACCAACCTCACCTAAGATCGTTATACAAACAGCAATAAAGACAACCAAGATAATAGCAAAACGGATAAAGATATTAAAGGTATTCTTTAAAGCCAAACGATAGATATTACCAAAGGTCATAGGTTTATGGAAGGAAAGTTCTGGCTTAACCTCCTCGACCTCTTTAACCTTTTTATCTTCGATAATCTTACCATCATGCATCTTGATAACTCTTGTCGCATATTCCGAAACTTGTTCAAGATTATGGGTAACAACGATAACCAATTTATCCTTAGACATATCATGCAATAGTTTAAATATTTGTTTAGCAGAGCGGGAATCCAAATTACCAGTTGGTTCATCAGCAATGATGATTGGTGTTTCCTTAGCTAAGGCTCTAGCTATCGCTACCCTTTGCTTTTGACCTCCAGATAACTTCGTAACCTTTTTATTTCGTAATTCCCAAAGGCCAACATCTCTGATGATCTTATCAACTCTTGCTTTCACATCTTGCTTCTTATAACCATTGATAAGAAGTACTAATTCAACATTCTCTCTTACGGTATAGGAGTTAACCAAATTAAAAGCTTGAAAGATATTAGCAATATATTTACGACGATATTCCTCAAAATCTCTTTCCGTATAATGACTGGTCTCCTTACCATCAATATACATTTCCCCTTCTTCATAAGTATCAAGTCCACTGATAACATTTAAAAGGGTCGATTTACCACTACCACTTTCACCAACAATAGCAACAAATTCACCAATTTTAAATTCCGTAGATATATTACTAAATCCTGTACCAACAGCACCATTATTATAATATATTTTCGATACATCCTTTAATCTTATCATAATTCAACCTCACTATTATATACATTATTTTATCATAACCCATATGAATAAGAAATAGATTTTACTTCATATCTAAATTGTTATATAATAAGAACTCGAAGGTGATATTAAGTGGAAAGAATCACAGCTGATATGCATATTCATAGTAAATATTCATTTGATAGTTCTCTAAAGATAAAATATATTTTAAAAAGAATGGAAGAACTTCATGCTAAATATATTGCAATTACTGATCATGTTGAATTTAGCAATCAACCTGTTAATGAAGTTATGCAAAGAATAAGAATGCGTAATTTAAAGATCGATGAATTAAGTAAAGGAACCGATATAACCATTATAAAAGGTGTTGAAGTATCGGAACCTCATCTCTATCCTTCAGCAATGGAATCCCTAAAAAGTCTTGAAGATATCGATTATATCGTTGGTAGTATTCATCATCTATGTGATGCTTCGATGAAAAAGATGGCTTGTACTGAAGGGGCTACGAATCTTTACTTTGAAAGCATGCTTAATATGATTCATTCTGCGGATATCGATACTTTAGCCCATCTCGATTATATGAAAAGATATTTAACAACCTTTAATCCCGATCCGAAACTTGTAGATGAGGTTTTAAAAGCCATCATTGCTAAGGATATCATCTTAGAAATCAATACGAGTGGTATGAGAAGATGTAAGGAAACCTTCCCTAGTCCTGATATCGTTAAAAGATATGCCGAACTTGGTGGTAAAAAAGTGGTCTATGGAAGTGATGCTCATACTCTAGAACAATTAGGTGATTATATCCCTGAAGCTCATGAAGATTTTAAGGATTATAACTTCGAAGAAGGAATCGTTTTAAAAAGAGAATTTAGGAAGATCTAAATTCTCTTTTATAATAGACTGATAAAAGTTTTTAAACTCATACCTTTACTCATACGAACCCTTGGTAATTCCAAAGGATCCATCCCTACTTGAGCTTTACGATTGATGGTCGTAACTCCAACTTTAAAGCCAGCTTCCTTGGTAATCTTTAAGACATTATCGGCAACATCACCATAAGGATAAGCGATCGCATCACTTGATCCTAAGATACTAATGGATGTCTTAAGGTCTTCTAAACCCTTTTCATAGCTGATGCATCTAAAAAGTCCACCATGGCCACCACTACACCCTCCGGTATGCATCGCATGGGTATGGGATTCATAGCTAATATTATCGAATAAATATTTACGGAATTTGGTACCAGCAGATTTCGAAGTGATAATGAAAGCGGTGGCTTTCACATGATATTTATTCAAAATGGGAATCGCATAATTAAATAAAGAAGCTTGCCCATCATCGATGGTAACAACGACACTTTTCTTTGGTAGTTTCTTTTTACCAACGATAAAATCCGCAACTTCACTCCAAGTAGGGAAATAATAATTATTATCGATGAGATATTTCATCTGTTCATCAAAAGCAGCAATGCTCATGTAATTAGAGTTCTTACCCTCTTCACCCTTAGATGGATCATAAAAGTAATGATACATCAAAATCGGTAAGGCTTGCCCTAAAGGTTTTGTCGTAGGGCGTACTTTAACCTCGACATCTCTTTCAACTTGATATTCATTACCAGATTTATCCTTAACCATATAGGTTACCTTATAACTACCTTTTTTCTTAACATCGATATTGCTTTCAATAGTAACATATTCGGTTAAATCACCATCAACACTATCATAAGCAACATATCCTGGTTCTTTGTACGCGTCCCCAACATACATCGATACATTACTACCTTTCAAGGTAATAATTGGTTTTTCCTTATCGATTACTTTAACGATTCTCTTCGTTTCGATACTTTGGTATAAAAATGGAAGTTTCGCATGATACTTTAGGGTATAATCTCCTACTTTATGGGTATTTACAGCACCCTCAATTGCGATATAACGATCAACATCAAACAAAAAAGATATCGTTGCTCCACTTTCCACATAACTACTATCATAATCCACATATACGATATCATCACCAAATAAAGTAATCTTGGGTTCATATAGAAAATAAAAACCACAACCTACCATAACGATAATCGTAATCAAACAAATAATTAAAAAATATAATATTTTTTTAGACATCATAATTCCCCCTATAAAAAAAGTGATTTACATCACTTTTTAGGTTCATTTTGTTTATTAACCATAATTTGTAAAACAATAAATAAGAAATAATAGGTTACCGCAACGATCAATGCCGTTATCATATAACGAGTTGTTACCATATCTTCACCACATTTTATAGCACTTACTTCAGCACAACTCATATTGGTCGTATGATAGAAATAAAAGGAAAGAATTCCCAAAACAACAATGGTAAATAATCCCGTTATTACATGATTAACAAGTGGCATCTTAAAGACATTATTGTTAAGACGCGTTATACCATAGATAATAACGATATTTAAAGCTACTAAAACAACCGTAACTAAAATACCAATAATGGAACTCAACTCACCTGCTCTCAACATAACAAAATGATAATAAAATAACAAAGAACATCCTGCTAATAAAGGTACGATCAAAAATTGATATAACAAAGCATAATATTCGTTTACCAATAATTTCTTCATACAACCTCTCCTATTCTACCCTAATTATATCTTAAAAACAGGCATTATTCAACAATATTATTGGATTTTAGCACCACATTTCCCACAAAACTTTTCATCACCATTTAAGGCATTTCCACACTTATAACAATACTTAATGCGGTCATTAGAAGATGATTTTTCATTCTTCTTTTTCATCGGTATTTCTTCTTTAACAGAAATTACTTCTTTTGCTTCTTCCTTAGGTTCTTCAAGACGTCCTTTAGATATCAAACGAATAACAAAGTAGATAATACCACCACCAACGATCAATAGATAGATGAAGGCTTTAACCTCTCCTAGAGAAGAAGTCAATGAAAGTAAGGCTAAAATAATGGTAATAATACCTAAGACATGCATCGCTTTTTGTTCACTATTCTTTAAGCCATAATAAACCATACCAACACCAACAACGATTGTTAATAGCGTATTTAAGACTTCTCCATACATCAATGATCCAAAGCTGATGATCAATAACGCAATAGCTAATAAGACACCCTTTGATTCCTTATCCATATTAAGATTATTGAACCATACAACACTACTGACATAATATAAGGCAACACCTAAGAAATCAATCATACTAGCATCCAAATTCAAGGTTCCAAGATATTCAGAGAAACTAATCGTTAAAGCTGGTAAAGTAATAGCAAATAAGAAACGATCATTATATGTTAGAAGAGTTAAAATACCAAATAAGATCGAAGCAATCAAATATTTATAACCAGTTACATCAAGATTAAAGATCGAAAGCAAGATCATAAATAATACTAAAGCATAATAGATACGACCTTTAAGACTTTCCGTTAACTTCAAACGAACGATAACCACATAATAGTTAAGCAAAGCTATAATACCAGATATTACATAATAAGTTGGTTTTAAATTATCAAAAGATAAAAGATTATAAGTAAAGAATAATGTTAAAACCAAACCTTCTAAACGATGTTTCTCATTCTTAGAAATCAAGACAACTCCTAAGAAGATTAAATCTAAGAATACATAATAGAAGATATCATTTAATGCTATTAGATAGATATCTATTAATTTAAAGATCGATGTACCAATAAAGATCAATTTTAAAGGTAAGATATTGATCTCATATGGATCATGACGATAAATATAACTATTGATAAATGATGTACCAAAGATGATAACAGCTAAGATCGTATAATCTAAAACCCCATTAGTAAAACTAAAGAGATTTAGATAAGCTAAATTGATGAAGATCTTAAATAATATTAAAACATTACGATTTTCGATAACATTTAAATAATTCAATAATATTTCCACGATAGCGATAACAACACCAGCTATTAAAACCATTAAACCAGCAGAGATATTATAATCCAAAGTCGTCGTAAGAAGGAAGGTATTTAAAACCAATAAAACAAGCGAAATAACATCAATGAAACCACGACGATCCTTATAGATAATCATAAATAAGTTAACAACGTTGATAGCAACGATGATCAAACCAAAGATCCACATGGCTTGACTTTCAATCGTCATATCAGCAAGATAGAATAAGGTTATTAAAGCATAAATCAAAGAACCACACTTACCAAAGAAGTTTAAACTCTTACTCATCTTAACGATATTAAAGAATAAAAGGATTACACCAACCACAGCACTATTAGCTAAGACATTAGAAGAGAAATTACACATCAAAGTAAATAAAGCAATTAACAATGCACTATATTCGATAAAGGTCATGATGAAATCGTGATAACGAAGATGCGTTATATAAGCAAATAAAGCAACCAATAAGAAGATAAACGTACGATAAACATAAGCCCCATCACCTTCGAAACTAAGATAAGTCCCTAGCATTCCTGTATTACCGATATAGATGAACGTCGTAAGGAAAGCAAGAAGACTTAAGATAAAGGAATACTTTCCTAAGTTCTTAAGTTTGAAGTTCTCCTCAACTCCTAAGGATACGCCCATCAAGGCAACGCCAATCAAAGTATTGATAACGATCTTAAGGGCATCACTACCAACATTGGAGATAAGCAAACTAAGCCCTGCCATATATATTAGGGTAGCACCGACACCCAAAAGCCATTTAATGCGATTTGTATAAGCTTTCATATCATCACCTACTATCATTATACCATTTAAAAAACCAACTTTAAATAGTTGGTTTATTATTATTTATCTTTTTTCTTTTTACCCTTCTTAGGTGTTTCCTCTTCCTTATTATTATCTAACATCACTTCGATTGGAATATCTCTTTCCCTCTTCTTTTCGACAAAAGGTAATTCGGTAACTTCATCCAATGAATGCATGACCTTAACATTCTCAATGATCTCGGCAACACTCGAAATAATGAATATAACTCCCATAATACGAATGAATACCTCAGCTGAATCAAAAGGATTAACGATCAAGATGATACCTAATATTAAACTTAAAACACCATATCCTAAATTATAGATCCACGATTTAGATATTCCCTTTAGATTAAATGCATATTGTAATTTAAATAAAGATTTAACAACGACCATAATACCGATTAAAGTCATGATAAAACTTACTAAAGAACTGATATTTACAAAAAGCAAAATACCAATAGCAATAAAGATAATACCAAGTATCAATGATACACTTAACATCTTTTCCATACGATCTTGTTTCAAGTAATCAACAATCATCATAATACCAATAATCGTTGATACTAAAGCAATAATACCTGTTATAAAATTAAGTGATTTTGTTGGTTCAATAAGTAATACAACACCTAAAAATAACATCAATATTGAACTAACCAACATTCTCTTTTCACAATTCTTTGCATAATTTAAAATCATAAAATCACTCCTAATTTAATTATAGAACAATTTAGAAAAAATGCAACGATAACTCTATAACGTAATCTCTTCTCCAGCTTCCACAATTAAACGATTAGGGGCTTCAAAAGTCTTAGCAATCTCCATATCAAATAACTCCATTGGTTTCATATGAACTGGTATAACATGTTTAGCATTAATAATGCTGGCACACTTAGCAGCTTCTTTAGCATCCATATTATATTTACCATCGATTGGTAAAAGAGCATAATCCAAATGATATTTTGGTAATTTATTTTGCATATCATCGGTTAAGGAAGTATCTCCAGAAGCATATAAAGTAATACCATCAAAACTCAAGATATAACCAACACATTGATAACGACTATGATTCTTATTATAAGCTTCACAAGCTTCAATACCAACACCTTTAATACTCGTAGAAGAATAAATATTACCCGTTCTTAAAGTATTATTACGAATAATAATCGTATCATCCTTCTTAGGAACTAATTCCACTTTATTATGATCTGGATGTTCATGTGTAACCAAGATAATATCCGCCGGAATATCATACCCATCCCCTATAAAAGGATCAACATAGATAACAACATTATCATTCGTTATAATACGATAACTACCATGTCCTTGAAATAATAACTTCCCCATAATACCTCCATAAAAAAATGCAGTAGGCACTGCAATAACATTATATCACAGTTAATTTATTTCGCCAATAGAATCTATTTCATTAATATATATTAACCGATAATCATTATAATCAACACGAATATTAATCGTTGTATAAAAGATTGAATCTTCATAATTATCAACATCATTGATTTCAACAACTATGCCCTCTATTATACCACCATCTTTTAAATATACAATAACATGTTTATGTAAGAAATCCTCTAATACCATATATAACTCCGATCCATAATAAGATTGCTAAAATATTTCCGATATAAAACTTTATCTTCCTCGTCTTATGATGAAAGATAAACATTCCTAAGATAGAACCAATAACACCACCTAATAAGGATAACATCAATAAAGTATGTTCACTAATTCTTCTTCTTTTCTTAATAGCTAAGTATTTATCAATTCCATAGGTAAAGAAAGATATTATACTTATTAGTAATAGATACCCTATTAGATATTTCATATCATCAATCCTTGTAATTTATTATAATATATATGGTATAATAATTACAAGAAAGTTGAGGACATTATGAACATTGAAGTAGAAAACCTATGTAAAAAGTTTGAAGACTTTAGTTTAGAAGATATCTCCATCAAAGTACCTAAAGGTAAGATCGTTGGTCTTATTGGGGAAAATGGTGCTGGTAAAACTACCCTTATAAAATGCATCTTAGATGTCATGCATAAAGATTCGGGTAAAGTATTATTATTCGATAAAGATTATAAAGGTAAATTAAAAGAAGATATTGGTTGTGTCTTTGATGATTCATTCATGAATCAAACCTTTAATGTTAAAGATATCGATCTAATAATGCGTAATATCTATAAGAATTGGAGTTCTAAAAAGTTTTTTAAATTTATGAAAGATTATGACATTCCTCTTAAGAAAGAGATTAAAAAACTTTCTACAGGAATGTTAAAAAAATTAGAGATTGCTGTAGCACTATCTCATAATCCTAAAGTATTGATATTGGATGAACCAACTTCGGGATTGGATCCCATAATTCGTAGTGAAATCTTAGATATGTTTCAAAACTTTGTGGAAAATAAAGAGAATTCGGTATTACTATCTACACATATAACGAGTGATCTTGAACATATTGCTGATGATGTCATCTTTATCAGTAAAGGTAAAATTATCTTTGATAAACCATTAAAGGATATCAAAGAACAATATACCGTTATTGAACTAACTCATGATGAATTTGCTAAGTTTGATAAAAAAGCCATCATTAAATATAAAAAGAATCGTTTAGATTACCAAGTATTAATAGCTAAAAAGGATAAAAATAAGTATACTAAATATATTAAAAATATTACAACATTAGATGATATAATGTTACTTTATATCAAAGGAGAAGACGTATGAAAGGATTAATCATTAAAGACCTCTTATTTATCAAAAATACTTGGAAAAATTTAATATTAATATTTATTGGTTCTTTATTATTATCGATTGCTTTGGGCAATTATTTACTAGCTATCGTTTGTGTTCCGGTAATGCTTTTAACATCAGGAATCAATACCTTCCAAACGGATGAGTTCTATAATAGTGATGCTTATACCTTAAGTTATCCCCTATCCAGAAAGGAAATCGTTACTAGTAAATTCCTATTTACCTTAGTTATGTTAGGAATATCAACATATATTGGTTGTATGATCTATGTCTTGATATATTTTATTATTCATCCAGGATATAATGGTTTAAATACATATATGTTAAGAGAACTATTGATGTTAGAGATATCAGGTTTATTAGTTGATTCCATTTTTTATCCAATCATCTATAAATATGGTTGTGAGAAAAGTCGTTTTGTTTTGATGAGTATCATTATCTTATTATTAGGTATTGGTTCGATCTTAAGCGTCTATATCAATGTCTTTAAGATCGATGCTATCGACTGGAATGCCGTTATCAATTTCATCGAACAATATGGTTTATTTTCCTTAACAGTACTAGTAGTTATAATGAGTATTATCTCTTATATCTTATCTTTACTGGCTTATCGACATAAGGATTATTAATCCTTATGTTTTTTTTGTAAATACCTTAACTTTTTTTAAAATTATAATGAAATATAAGATATTTTGTAGTAATATTAAAGTAGGTGGTGGCTATTAAATATTATAGATATATTTACGATTTCGTATAATTAATATTAATGACGTAAAATTAATATTAATTATATAGGTGAATATAAAAAGGTATAAGTTTGGAAGATACTACTATAATATTGTTTGGGAAATAGATCAATTAAACAACAAGATAAAACATGATGACCACACCGCATAGGGATAATGAGCAGGATTGCTATTATTCATACTAGTAATACATACATATATAAGCGGATATATGTTCTAGCTCAATTATGAGAAATGTATAAAATAACTTTATTTTTAATTTAGTATGTGACGTAAAATGTCCAAATTTTGGGAACTGTGATCTTATTTTTATAAGAGAGAAAGCTATTAGGAATGATCTAATTATGTTAATCATAAAAAGATTACCAATAGTGATAATCGTTATGATTACTTTCCCCCATATAAAGGTAAAAAAGGGATCATCTTAATAGCTAAATTAGGAAGGAAAAAAGAACTAGTGATAGTTCTTTTTTTGGTGTTATTGATTAAGAGATTGATAAACCTTAGTGATTAAAGAAGAGGTTTCTTCATAATCTTCATTTAATAATTCTAAACGATAATAATTAATACCTTGTTTCTTATAAAAAGGAATATTACTGATCTTATCCGTAATCGTAGGATTTAATAGATGCGTTAAATGATATTTAGGTTCACTAAGGATTGGATAACGTTTATTAAAACGATCTACTAAGTAATAAGGTATAGGATCCATACATGCATGACATACTCTATCTTGATTAACAAAACAATTAAGAGGACAGTATTTCATAAGCATCAATTCATAAGTACCATAGATAATCATTTCGACATCTCTTTGATATTCATAATGTTTCATAATACTAGCAATCTCTTCATCCGTTAGTTCTACGGATAGCGTTACTCGCTTAAGATAATGACATAATTCATCGATACTATAA
>CANQQK010000038.1 GCA_947626015.1 uncultured Bacilli bacterium
TTAGCTTTGGGATGGTGTACCTATAATGGAGATCATATGAGTATGTATGGTGTCAATGTATCGATACCTAAGACTTTGGTTCGTTATCTGATCGAATATTATGCCATAAATGAGCATGATAAGGAAAAACAAAGAATTCTTTTAGATATCTATAATACGCCGATATCTCCGGAACTCTTACCTCCAGGTAAGGATGGTTCCATCAAACAAGTTACGGAGAATAACATTGGTCCTTATGTTTTACATGATTTCTTCTTATACCATTTCTTAAGATATGGTGCGGATCCTTTAAAAATCTATTATATAGCGTGTAAAACATTTAAAGATGTTTCCAAGGATGAGATTAAAAAGTGGTTGATTGTGTTCTTGCGACGATTCTTTAATAATCAGTTTAAACGTAGTTGCTTACCTGATGGTCCAAAGATTGGAACGATTTCTTTATCTCCTCGGGGAGACTTAAGAATGCCAAGTGATGCATCAGTAGATGATTGGATAAAAGAATTAGAAAGTTTATAGGAGTTTTTATGAAAGATAATTTAGGTTTAATAGTTTTGGAAAGTGCAAAGGAGTTGGGTTGGAAGGTTCAAGTTCATTTGAACAATATTCGTAAGAATGATTGTAATTATAAGATTGCCATTGAGAATTCGCGTTTCTCTAATGGTGAAGGTAAGATAAAGATCTTAGAATCCGTTAGGGGAAGAGATGTCTATATCTTAAGTGATGTTGGTAATTATGATATTCAGTATTCTCTTCATGGACGTATTCATCATATGGGACCTGATGAACATTTCAGTGATATTAAAAGAGTTATAGCTGCTAGTGCTAATCATGCACATAGTGTATCTTTAATAACCCCATTATTATATGAATCTCGTCAACATAAGAGAAAGGGACGTGAATCTTTAGATTGTGCTTTAGGATTACAGGAATTAGAACATCTAGGTATTAAAAATCTTATTACCTTTGATGCTCATGATCCAAGTATCAATAATGCGGTCCCTAGAATGGCTTTTGAAAACTTTTATCCAACCAATATTATCTTAGAAGAGATGTTATTTAATGAAGGTAGTGATATGAACAATGTTATGGTTATATCACCAGATATGGGTGCTTTAGAAAGAGCAAGATATTATGCCGAAATGTTAGGAACCGATGTCGGTTGTTTCTATAAGAGAAGAGATTTATCAAGGGTTGTTAATGGTAAAAATCCTATTATTGAACATACCTATTTGGGTAGTGATTTAACGGGTAAAAATGTTGTTATTGTTGATGATATGATTGCTTCGGGAGGATCTATTTTAGAGGTTGCAAGTGAAGTTAAGAAAAGAGGAGCAAAGAAGGTTTATTTGGTTGCTACTTTCTCTTTATTCACTGAAGGAGTAGAGGTTATCAAAGATGCTTATGAGAAAGGTTTATTTGATAAACTATATACAACAAACTTATCATATGTTCCAAGTAGCATCAAAGAAGAACTATGGTTTAATGAAGTCGATTGTTCTCTAAAGATAGCGCGTATTATCGATCGTTTAAATCGTGATGAATCCTTAGAACCATTACATAATGAAGGAAAGAAAGCTGTTAAGAAATTAACCTTCTAGATGAAGATTGGTATCTTTGGCGGAAGTTTCAATCCTCCGCATAATATGCATAAGAAAATAGCTTTATTTCTGTTGGATAAAGGATATATTGATAAGGTAATCTTTGTTCCTACGGGAACAAAGTATCGTTATAAAAATAATCTTTTACCTAATAATATTCGTTATGAAATGGTTAAAATAATGACCGATAAAGAACCTAATATGGAAGTGTCTTCCTATGAACTTAAAAATCATTTGGTTTCAACATATGAAACCTTAGATCATTTTAAAAGTATTTATCCTAATGATGAAATATATTTTATATGTGGTACCGATAATCTAAGTTATATCGATACTTGGAAAAGAGGGGAATATATCTTAGATAATTACCATTTACTGATTATCAAAAGAGTAACTGATGATTATCATGAGTTACTAAAACGTTTTAATAAATATGAAAAGAATATAATAATGGTTGATGGTTTAGAAATGGATGATGTATCATCAACTAAGATTAGAAGTGATATCATAAATAATAAAGATTATTTAGATGAAGATGTTTTAAAGTATATCACTTCTAATCATCTATATGAGGGAAAGTTATGAGAAAATATGCTAAAATTGTTAAGAGATTAAAGGAATTGGATAAGAGGATAGCAACGATGGAATCATGTACAGGAGGAGCGGTAGCTAGTGAGATTACCAATCATCCTGGAGCTAGTTTGATTCTCTTATTTTCAGCGGTTACGTATTCCAATGAATATAAGATGCGTTTAGGAGTTAGTAAAGACGTTATCGATAAGTATTCCGTTTATAGTATGGAAACAGCTATCGAAATGGCTAAAAACATTGCTAAGTTTGCCCATAGTGATTATGGCGTGGGGGTAACGGGTAAGATCAATAATCCTGATCCCGCTAATAACTATGGTAAGGATGATAAGATCTTTGTTGCTATTTATAGTGTTAGTGAAGATAAGATCTATCCTTTATATATCGATGCTATACCAAACGTTAATCGCTTAAAGAATAAAGAAAATGTGGTATCCTTAATCGGAGATGAATTATTAAGAATCTTATAAGGAGGAAAGATAATGAATTATCAAAGTGAAGAAGAATTTTTAGCGGCTTATGATCCTAGTAAGTTTAAGCTATTATCGGTAACGACGGATATCTTAATCTTGAGTATTTCGAGTGAAGAGGTCGATAATTACCGCAAGACCGATCGCTTACATATGAGTGTTTTACTGGTTAAAAGACATGATTATCCTTTTAAGGATAAATGGTGTTTACCAGGAGGATTCGTTCAATATGATGAAGACTTAGAGGATGCTCCGAAGCGCATTTTAAGAGAGGAGACCAACCTTCAAGATATTTATCTTGAACAGTTATATACCTTTGGGGATGTGAACCGCGATCCTAGAATGCGAATCATTTCCACATCATATATGGCTTTAATCGATAAGAGTAAGCTTAATACCTCCTTAAGTAGCGACGCTAGTTGGTTTGACATCACTTGGTTGGAGGAGGGAAGCAAGGTGACGATCAACTTCGATAATGGCTCATCCTCATTTGCAATCAAGATGCGCAAGGACCTAAAGGATCACACCACGGATCGTTATCAATTCTATATCGAGCATAATGATGATCTAGCATTCGATCATCCTAAGGTTATCCTAGCTGGTCTTGAGAGATTACGCAACAAGGTAAACTATACCGATATCGTCTTCAATATGATGCCAGAATATTTTACCCTAGGAGAACTACAACAAGTATATGAAGTCATCCTTAATAAGAAGCTTTTGGATCCCGCTTTCAGAAGGATCATCGAACCCAAGGTCATCAAGACCGATAAGATGCGTACTGGTGGGGGACATCGTCCATCTGTACTCTTTAAATATCGCAATAAAGATTAGGTTTAACCTAATTTTTATTATGTAAAAATATAGTAATATTCAATGTAAAAAGTAATGTCAAAATAGGATTAATTTACGTAAAATAATTGAACTCATAATTATGAGATTTTATAATTTTATCATAGGTGATGATATGAAAGGTAAAAGTATTATCCAACTAGCCTTAAGTATTTTAATATTCGTTTTATTTCATCTCTTCTATTGGAAAGTGTTTGCTTGGTTAGGTCTTCATTTTTCAGGTATGATGTATGATATTATGAATTTTATTAAATACTTTCTTCTTTCAGCGATTATCTTCGTTATCTATAGTGGAAGCATTAGAGCTGGTAAATCGCGATATAAAAAGGGAATGCTTAATAATATCATCTATTCGGTAGCATGCTTTGTCTTTTTGATCATTGTAACTATCGTTTTACATGATGTTTTAAATTTCTTAAGCACTTCCACAGGAGTTAAGGTTGGTTATCATTTTACGAATTACTTTCAAAGTAAATTCACTATTGGTTTTGCACTGAACTTAGTAGTGGAATGTATCTTCATACCATTCCTATTGTGTGTAATATTTGGAGTGGGATTTTCAAATCTCTTTAAGGGAAGTGGTTTTGCATCCTTTATGAGTGGTCTTACCTATGGTGTTATCTATGCCTTAGGTTTGAATACTTCTTTCCTTAATGCTTTGATAAATTCCCTAACACCAGCAGTAATCGTTTTCTTACTGACCTATCTATATAGGACGAATAATAATATTTGGTCGGTTATTATAACCTATGCCATTTATGTATTAGCTGGTATTTTTGCCATAAATTATATAGTGTAGAGGTGTTAGAATGAAAAATATTATCAAGATGTTTATCGCAGTACTTTTCTTTTTATTCTTTCAATATGCGGTTTCCATCGGACTTATTGTTTTTCTTGGAACAACATATGTCGAAGCTCATGAATATTATGTCATAACCTTACTAAATTTTATCAATGATTTAGGGGTATGCATCTTCATGATTATCATGCTATGGAAAGTGATAAAGAAAGGGTTTAACTCCTGGAAGAACAAGATTAAAAGACATAAATTCATCAGTCTTTTATGGGATATATGGGTAGGGTTTTGTGCCTTATTAGTATTTAAATATGTCATATCAATCCTATGTTCCCTTATATCTTTAGCTTTAGGGGTTACGGAAGAAACTGTTGCTAATCAACAAATAATCGAAGAATTACTGGGTAGTGCAACCGTAATGATGACGATAGCAACCTGTATCTTTGCACCAATAGCGGAAGAATTAGTATTCCGTGGAGCATTCAAGGAAGCTATCAAGAATAAAAAGGTATTTATAACTGTAAGTGGGTTAATCTTTGGGTTTATGCATGTTACACAAAACTTATTCCTTTTACTCGGAATAATGGCATTTGGTTTATTTGTTGATTATGCTATTGAACATAAGGAAAAATTTAAAAAGTTTTGTGTAACAGAGAAAACCCTCTATATTGGAGTAATTATATTATTTATAATCCTTCTAATAGGTAATAATTCCCAAATACTATTAAGTGTCGATAAGAATGAGATTATTGGTAGTATTGTTTATATATCATTAGGATGTTTCTTAGCTCATATCTATGCTAAGAGTGATAATATCCTTTACTCAATTGTAGTTCATGCTTTAAATAATATTTTAAGCGTTTTAATGGTATTGTTATAAGTTTTTAATTGTATTATAATAGTGAGAAAAAAAGAGAGTAGTGATCATAATGGTTGGTTTTGGTGACATACTTTATCTTCTTTTCTGTTCGTTACTTATTATAATACTTTATCTAATATCTATTAGATTACAAAGATTAGAAAGAGAAGCGAAGATTATGACGAAAGCAAAGAGAGATCGTATCGATTTAGAAGCTATTACAAAGAATTTAGAAAATAATTATCGTCCTATCAATATTGAACTTACTTCTTATGAGAAGGAACAGGAAGATAATGCTATTATAAGTTACGATGAATTGGTAAAGAGTCGCAATTCGCAATCTATAAATTATGATGAATCATATGTTAATAATACAACGGTTGATGTTAAAAAGTTAGATTTAGAAAACAATACTAATAATTATGAAAGTGAACCAAGAGTTATTGGATGTATGATATCTTATGAAAAAGAGGAAGCTTTTTTAAAGGCTTTAAGACAATTACAAAGAGATTTAGCAAGATAAGGATTATTTAATCCTTTTTTTATTTATTTTATAATGGTATATGTGTTATAATTTAAAGAGAATAGAGAGGTATCTAATATGGATTTTGATCATTTAACTAAGATGCTTTATCAAGAGAACATTAATTGGGTATATTCGATTATCAAAGAATTAGATGCTAAAGGTATCGAAAGAAAAGAAAAATTCATTGCTGATCCATATATCTTTAATGATATTATCGTATTAGGTTATTATTTTATGAATCTCTATGTTGTTAGCAATCTTAATCAATATGATCAAGATGATGCTAATCAAATAATGACATCCATTATAACGGGAGCTAGTAGTTATAATCAAAAGAAGTTATCCGAGATATATCATACAGATATTAAGTTAGATACATTGGTTGAACAATATAATTCAGTTGTAAGAAAGACTAAAATCTATAGTCCTAATGATGGTTTAAAAGCGAGAGTCGTAGCAACGGATGAAATATATCGTCGTATATATGACCGTTTTAATCGTCGTCATTTCAATGTATTTTTAAAGGTCTTTATGATATCTTTTAATGAATATGAAAAACAAATAAAAAAAGTTATCGATGATAATCTAAAGATGAGATAGGTGATTTTATGTATAATGAGAATAAGGTTATACAGGTATTTAATGCTATTAAAGATAATCGTTTAGAAGCTATGGATGATGAATCCTTAGCTAAATTGCTTTCCATTCTAAGTCCTTCGGAACTCGATGCTTTTGAAAGATTAGCATTCAAGGAATTAGGTGGCGATTATGCTTTAAAACGTATTTTAAATATCCGTCCTTTGGTTCAATATGTTATTGGTAAGGAATTATTTAGAATTAAGAATAGTGTTCACTATAATGTGTATTTAGAATCCTTAGCTAATGGAAGATATTTAGAATTATTTTCTAGTATGTCGATCGAAGAATTAGGGGATTTAAAGAAATATATCTATTATAATGTCGATGCTACTAATCCTTTGGAGAAAAGTGGTGCTGATAAGATTATTAGAATGATTACCAAAGAGATTGGTAAAAGAGATACCATTAAAAAACCTCACTTTAATTAGTGAGGTTTTATTTATTATCTGTTGTAGAACTCAACTACTAGGTTTTCATTGATATCAGCACTTAATTCAGATCTTTCAGGATATCTTAAATAAGTACCAGTTAATTTCTTATTATCAAATTCAACATATGCAGGTTTAGTGATATTAGCTTCTAATGATAATTTAATAGCTGGATGTTCTTTAGATGCTTCTTTAACACTAATAACGTCTCCAGGCTTACATTGGTAAGAAGGAATATCAACTTTTACATTGTTTACTAAGATATGACCATGATTAACAAGTTGTCTTGCTGCACGTCTTGTAGTAGCAAGTCCCATTCTATAAACTAGATTATCAATTCTTGATTCTAGTAATCTTAAGAAGTTTTCACCATGGATACCCTTTAATTTAGAAGCTTTATCGAAAAGACGTCTAAATTGTTTTTCATTTAATCCATACATATATCTGATCTTTTGTTTTTCTTGTAATTGGATTCCATATTCGCTAATCTTTTTTCTTCTACCAGCACCATGTTGTCCTGGAGCATAAGGTCTTCTAGCGATATCTTTACCATTCTCTAAAGTAGAAAAACCATATCTTCTTGATTTCTTATAAGCTGGGCCAGTATATCTTGCCATTATTATTCTCCTTTCTATATATTCATAGTAAAGGTTAGTTGATAATCTATTAGGGTGTTTAATCTTCTTTCCCTTAGGCAGTTTAAGTTACTAGAACTATTTCAATTAAACACATTAATAAATATCAATTTAACTGCCAATAACTACGCAATTAGTAATATACACTAATTATATTTAAAAGTCAATGAAATTATGCCTTTAGAGGACAAGGGTAAGTAAAAAATATGCTTTTATTAATATAAATATTATGTTAAAATAATTAATAGAATAAAGGGTGACTGTTATGAGTGAACTTCCAAGTCATTTTAGAATGGACTATAGTAAAATCTTACCTCGAGAAGATAGTATAGTCAGAGGTAATAAATATCGTTTTACAATTCTAACAGAACGTCTTATAAGATTAGAGTATTCCGAAACAGGTCTTTTTGAAGATCGACCTACAGAACTAGTAATGTCAAGAAATTTTCCCAAGGTTAAGTTTGAAAAGAAAGAGGATGCTAAATATCTTAATATAAAAACTAAATATTTTGCTTTAACATATGAAAAGGAAATGCCTTTAATAGGTACTAAGGTAAGTCCTGATCAATATTTAAGAATTGATCTTTTGGATACGGATAAATATTGGTTCTATGCCCATCCGGAAGCACGTAATTTTAAAGGTACAGCTTTTTCTTTGGATGGAGCTGAAGGACATGCTAAGTATTGGAAGGGTTTATATAGTACTGATGGTTTTACTTCGATCGATGACTCTTATTCCTTAATCTTTAATGAAGATGGAACCTTAGGTAAAAGAAATGATAAAAGAATCGATATCTATGTCTTTATGTATCGAAGAGATTTTGGTGCTTGTTTAAAGGATTATTTTGATCTAACAGGTTATCCACCTTTAATACCTCGTTATTCCTTAGGAGTATGGTGGAATAAGAATACCACTTATTCATCTAAGGATATCGAGAAATTGGTGTTCAATTTCAATAAATATCGTATGCCCCTTTCCATCATCTTATTAAGTGATAAATGGCATCGTCAAAATCCGAAGATGAAAAGTGGTTTATCCTTTGATGAGAAGTTATTTAAAAGACCTAAGAGATTAGCGGACTTTTTACACAGCAAGGGTATTCGTTTAGCGGTTAAGGTTAATCCGATGGAAGGCATAAGCGATAAGGAAGATTATTACTTACCTTATAAGAATTCCACGGGATTAGATGGTAATGGTATCTTACCGTTCAACGTCTTCAATAAAAATATATTAAGTGCTTATTTCGATTACCTAATCCATCCTTTGATGAATTATGGTGTTGATTTCTTTTGGATCGATTATGATAATATCAATGATCTAACGAGTTTAAGAGCGTTGACACATTATCATTTCGATGATTTTAAACAAATCACTAATAGACGTGGTATTACGCTAGCGCGTAATGCAGGGGTAGCAGCACATCGTTATCCGATTCACTATACTGGTGAGACCATCGTTAGTTGGAAGAACTTGGAGATGCTACCAATCTTTAATTCAACCGCATCAAATATTGGTATCTCATGGATCAGCAATGATATCGGAGGTTATACGGGTGGTATTGAAGATGGTGAACTATTTGCAAGATTTGTTCAATTCGGTTGCTTTTCCCCAATCTTCCGCCTTTCAGCTGATGAAGGAAGATTTTATAAGAGGGAACCATGGCGTTGGGATATTACAACTGAGTCCGTATGTGCTCAATATATGCGTTTAAGACATTCCTTGATTCCTTATCTATATAGTGAAGCTTTCCGTTATAGTAAGACCGGTTTACCAGTCGTTCAACCTTTGTATTATCGTTATCCCGAAATATATGATGAACCGACATATAAAACGGAATACTATTTTGGTAGCAGTCTTTTAGTAGCACCGATTACGACTAAGAAGGATTTACTAATGGATCGTACGGTTCAACATATCTTCCTTCCGGAAGGAACTTGGTATGACTTTACCAATGGTAAAAGATATGCTGGTGGTAAAAGATATACGACCTTCTATAAACAAGAGGATTATCCGGTATTTGCAAGAAGTGGAACCATTATTCCTCTTGCAATCCTAGATGAAAAGAATATCAACGATACAACTCCGCCTAAGAATATGGAAATCCAAGTCTTCCCCGGAGCTAGTAGTTCTTATGAATTATATGAAGATGATGGTATATCATCACTTCATGAACAAGGCTTCTTTATCCTAACAAATATCGATTATACCTATCAACAAAATAACTTCACGGTTCTTATCAGACCGGTTGCTGGTAAGAGTGGTATTATTCCCCAATATCGTTCATATCGTATTCGTTTCCGTAATACGCGTGAACCTGATTCCGTTGTTATCCATGCTGGTAGTGAGAGGGTCAAGGGTGCTGAAACTTACTTAGATGAAAACGATTTCATCGTTGAGCTTCCACCATTATCAACTCTAAAACAAATAACGGTTAACTGTAAGGGTAAGGATATCGAAATCGATGCTGTGCGTTTGCTTAACGATGATATCGAATCCATCCTTAATGACTTACCAATTCAAACCAAGATCAAAAATGTTATTGGTGATATCTTAACTGGTGATAAAGAGATCAAAGAAAAACGTATTGAAGTTCGTAAGTTAAGCAAATTAGGAGTTAAGAGAAAATATATCAATTTGTTCTTAAAATTACTTGAATATCTAGCAGAGATTTAGTATAATTTTAAACAAGCAGATGAAGAAAAAGTAGTAATAGATAAGCAAATATAAGAGAATCTGTGGTTGGTGAAAACAGATATTTGTAAATCTATGAACTTGTTTTCCGATGTGATAGGTTAAACCCTTTATCGTTTATGAGTAATAATTAAGGTGGTACCACGGTCTTTCGTCCTTTGGATGATGGACCTTTTTTATTG
>CANQQK010000039.1 GCA_947626015.1 uncultured Bacilli bacterium
CCTAGTATTCCCCAATCCATTGAAAATATCATCATGAGAGCAACCGCTAAGAATGTTAAGAATCGTTATGTCGATGCTAAAGAGATGCATGATGATTTAAAGACGGCTTTAACGGATGCCCGTATCGATGAACCTAAATATGTCTTCAAATATCCCGAAGATGATATGGATGTTAAGGTTAAGAAACCAGAAGTTAAAAAGGAAGATAAAAAAGAAGAAAAGAAAGAGGAGAAAAAGGAAGAAAAAGTCATCAAGAAAGAGGAAGAAAAACCAACTCCGAAGAAGGAAGATGTTAAAGCTACCAAGATTACCGAAGATGACTTAAAGAAGAAGGAAAATAAAGTTCTTTTGATCCTTGGTATTATCTTTGCAACGTTAGTTGTTATCGTTACAACCTTGGTCTTCTTGATTCCGAAACTTACCGAGGTTAAGGAAATCGAAATTCCTGATGTTAGTAAATTAAGCATTCCCGATGCCGAAAAGAAACTTAAAGATCTAGGTTTTGAGATTGCTGAAGAATATAAAAAGATGTCATCCGACATCGAAGTTGATTATGTCGTTAAGACGAGTCCGCAAGCGGGAAGTTATCGTAAAGAGGGTGCTGAGATTACGCTTTATATCTCATCTGGAGAAAATGCGTATATCGTTGAAGAGAGTTTGATTGGTCAACCTTATTCCGAGGTTAAGGGAGCCCTAGAGCGTATGTATAACCTTTTGGTTGTCTATGACTATGACGATAATGCCCCAGCAACATCGAAGGCCAATATCATTACCAAGACCGACCCAGCTGCAGGTACGAAGCTAAAAGAGGGCGACAAGATAACCCTTTATATCCCTAATATGACGACCAATTATCCGGATTTCACTAAAGGCAATATGAGCTTAAAGGAGATCGAAGAGTGGTGTGATCGTTATAGTGTTAAACTTGATGTTTACTATACGAAGACCGATGAATATCCAGCAGGTACCATCTATGAACAAAATCAACCAGCTGGTTCAACGGTAGCTATTGGTCATGAACTTAAGATCTATATCGCTGAAGAACCTGATGAAGATTTTGTTGATGGGGAACCAACCAATGATGTAGAGTAAGCTTATGGAAGGAAGAATTATAAAACAGATTAGCAATCTTTATACGGTTGAAAGTGCGGGCACGATATATGAATGTCGTGCTCGTGGTAATTTTCGGAATCGTGGCTTAACTCCCTTGGTTGGAGATTATGTTACTTTCGATGAAAATGATTGCTATATCTTAGATATCTTAAAAAGAAAGAATGAATTAAAAAGACCAGTCATTGCTAATGTCGATGGGGCTTTGATCGTTACCAGTTTAAAAAGACCTGATTTTGCACCTTTCCTTTTGGATAAGATGCTAACCAATGTCATCTTAAACGATATCGAACCCATCATTATCATGACCAAGTATGATCTTTTAACGGATGATGAAAAAAAGAAGATTCAAACCATTATCGATTATTATAAAAATATTGGTATCAAGGTCTTCTTAAATACGGAGATTTCGAGTATTATGGATGCTATTAAGGATAAGATGGTAGTTATCTTAGGACAAACGGGTGTTGGTAAATCAACACTATTAAATAAAATGGATGAAAATCTTAACTTAAAGACCAATGATATCAGTGAAGCCTTAGGAAGAGGTAAACATACGACTAGACATGTGGAACTCTTTAAGATTGGGGATGCTTATCTTGCTGATACCCCAGGTTTTTCGGCTTTCGATATCGATCCTGAAGAAAGGGATAACATTCGTTTTGCTTTTCCCGAATTCGATAATGATGCTTGTTATTTCAAGGATTGTAAGCATCTCAAAGAAAAGGGATGCCATATCATCGAAGAGGTAGAAAAGGGTCATATTTTAAAGAGTCGTTATGAAAGTTATAGAAAGATGGTGGAACGATGAAGATTACGGTATCCTTCTTAAAAAGTCCTTATGATGTTAAAGAGACGATCTCCAGAATCGATAAGACCGATGCTGATTTCATCCATGTCGATATCATGGATGGTATCTTTGTTAGCAATAAAACCTTAGATACAACCGAGTGTTTGGAATATTTAAGCGATGCTAAGAAACCTTTAGATATTCATCTTATGGTAAAGGAACCTTTAAGTTATATCGAAGCTTTATCCGTACTCAATGTAAAATATCTGACCGTTCATATCGAACTTGAAGATGTTTTACCCTTAATTACCAAGATTCATAGCTTAAATATCAAAGCTGGTCTTGCCATCAACCCAGAAACCCCCATCGCAAAGCTTAATCCTTATTTAGGGTTAATCGATTATATCATCGTTATGGGCGTGCATCCGGGAGCTGGTGGACAAGAGCTTATCAAGGAAACCGTTGATAAGGTCAATGCTTTAAAAATATTACGCGAACAAAATAACTATCACTATGAGATATGTCTAGATGGTGGGGTTAATCTCAATACCCGTCCAATGCTAAATAATGCTGATGTCTTAGTTAGTGGATCATATATCTGTATGAGTGATGATTATCAAGCAAGTATTACTTCTTTAAGATAGTGATACTTTTTTAATGGCATCATAAATGTCGGTATTTTTATAAATAATATTTTTGTTTGTTTTATAAATTATTTATGTTATACTATGTCAAAAAGGTGATGGCGATGAATTTAAAATATAATTTAGATTATAATTATTTGCATGTATATGATGAATATCAAGGCATTGTATCTAATAAAAATGCTCTATATCGTGATCCTTATTATATCGTATCTTCTTATACGAAAATAGGATTTAAATTTATTAAGTTAGCGATTGTGGAATTTATTATTTTACTTATCCTTCATCTTATACCATTTATGCTTTTCTTCCGTCATATTATGGATTTCCTTTTTGCGATTACTGTTGGTGGTATTGTAGCTTATTATGTAGTGTTCTTTTCGGTATATAGTTTAGAACGTAATCGTCTTCATCGAGGTTTATTACGTATTGATGAAAAGGGTATAACGGATACTTCGGAAGATAAGGTTATCGTACATATTCCTTGGCGTTTTATAGAAAGCGTTATAGTAACCGATAATATTATCTGTTTTATGACCAAAAGCATCACCCATTTTATTATCAATAGTGAACATTATGATAATGTTATGGCATCTTTAAAGAAATATCAAAGCGATCTAAAGGTTTTAGATAAGAGAACAAGACATTATCATGAAGTTAAAGAAGATGTTGAAGATAAAAAAGAAGAAGTAAAAGAAGAGATAAAAGATAAAGAACCTAAAGAAGAAGTAAAAGAGGTTAAAAAAGAGACCAAGACATCATCAAAGAAGAATCAAAAAAAGGAAGAAGAAACGATTGATGATGTTATTGAAGCTATTGAGGAGTTAACAAAGGATTAATGTTTATTAATCCTTTTATAATAGGGTGATTCTATGAATGATATCGATAAATTATTTTATAAATTAGCACTTTCTAAATTTCGTAGTAGTTTTCATTTGAGTAAAAAATTAAGGGAATATGTCTTAAAACATGGCTATGAAACCATCGAAAGACATGCTGATGATTTCTTACATCAACGTTTAAAGGTTTATAATGCCAAGACTGATGGTCATCAAACACCAATGAAGAATCATCCGGTCTTTATTGCCCAACATGCGACTGCTACTTGTTGTCGTGGCTGTATGGAAAAGTGGTACCATATACCTAAGGAAAGAGATCTAACCGAAGAAGAGATTGCCTATTTTAAAAAGATTATAATGCGTTGGATAAGGATGGATTATGAAAGAGATAAAACGTTGTAAATGGGTTAATATGAATAATCCCTTATATATCAAATATCATGATGAAGAATGGGGTCATATCAATCATGATGATCAATATCTCTTTGAGATGCTTTTACTAGAAAGTTTTCAAGCTGGTCTTTCTTGGGAATGTATCTTAAATAAAAGAGAAAACTTTCGGAAAGCATTTGCAAATTTTAACTATGAAATAATTGCTCAATATAATGATGAAGATATTAAATCATTATTAAATAATGAAGGTATTATTCGTAATTCTCTAAAGATTAAAGCCTCTATTAAGAACGCTAATGTTTTTATGGATATCAGAAAAGAATGGGGTTCTTTTGATCAATATATATGGCATTTTACTGATGGTAAAGTTATTAAAGGTAAAGGGGAAGTAACATCAAATATTTCTGATGAGATAAGTAAGGATTTAAGAGGTAGGGGTATGCGCTTTGTTGGTAGCACTACCATTCAAGCTTACCTACAAGCTATTGGTATTATTGATGATCATGAAGAAGAGTGTAGTTTTCATTCTATAAATTAAATTGACAATTTCTAGGAAAAATGTTATTCTATTCCTAGAAAAAGGAAACGATAACTATGAACAATTATGATAAGATTTTAAATTTTGCTAAAGAAAATCACGGATATATTACAACAAAAGAAGCAGAAAACTTAGATATTAATAGTACGTTCTTAAGTAATCTAGTAAATGAAAAGAAACTCGAAAGAGTTGGAACTGGTATTTATAAATTACCTGAGTATCCAATCGATAATTTTTATATCTTATCTAAAAGTAGTAAAAATATGTGTTATTCTCATGCTACTAGTTTATACTTACATAATATGTCCGATAGAGTTCCTTTAGTTTATGATGTTACTGTACCATATAATTATAGTGGTAATTTATTAAATAATGAAAATACATCTCTTAGATATGTAAAGGATGATATTTTTAATTTAGGAATGACCAATATTAAAACGATAAATGATTTAACTGTAAAATGTTATGATCTAGAAAGAACTTTATGTGATATTATCAAAGATAAAAATCGTATGGATAAAGAAATATATGCTAATGCTTTAAAGGAATATGCTAGAAATAAGAATAAAGATTTATTAAAACTAATTAAATATGCTAAAAAATTAGGTATTGAAGATGAAGTTATTGAAATAATGGAGATCTTATTATAAGGGATATTCATAATTTTACTTTTATAATCATAAATGGTATAATGACGAATGTGATGTGTGATGAAAAGGGCTAATATTATAAAATTAATAGGTTGTGTTTTACTAGCGGTCGTTGTAATAATTATCGATGCTTTTGTTTTGCTTGTTTATAATGGTAAGAGCAATAGTGGTGAAGCATTATTTAAAAGTCGTTATAGTGAAGAACTATCTTTGATCGATTTAAAAGGGAATGCTAATAATTATTCCTTAAAATATAATGAGATCGATGGTGCTAATAAATATGTTATTGAGATTTTAAATAAAGATGATCTTGTTATAAGTAATACATCAACAGTTAATACAATAGATGTTTCGGTTCCTTTAGATAAACTTTATAATGGAGAAAAATATTATATTAATTTAAAAGCTTATAATGGAGAAGTCCTTTTAAGAGAGAATACTGAGGATGAATATTTTATATGGAATGAACCATCATTCAGTAAAGATAATAAAAAAGAGATTAATAATGATGCTTGTACGATTAAGATTGATGGTAGTTTAGATGGTAATTATCGTTTAGTAATTATGAATAAAGGGGATACTCTTTATGAAGGAGAAATCGATACTAATACTTTTGAATTACCAATCAATATCTATAAGAATAAGGGTATAGATTTAAACTTAATGCTTTATAAAGATCAAGTATTGGTAAGTTCTTATACTATTAAGAATAATTATGTTAAACCAACAACAACGACTGTACCTAATCCGATTAAAGCCTTAAAGATTACGAGTCCTGGTAGTTATGTAGCACTAACAGAACCTAAAGATATCAATATTGCTTTTACGGGTGGGGAAGGTGCAACTAATAAATACTTAACTATCTATGAAGATAATAAAGTCATTAAAAAAGAAGAGTTAAAGGAAAATACTTATTTAATATCAGCCGATACTTTTAAAGATGATAAGAGCTATCGAGTTTTAATCGAAGCTACTGATGGTAAGTTTAAAAGAGAAGCTGAAGTATATATCAGTACCATTAAAAATGGAGCACAAAGAATGGTTGATCTTGCTAAGACGCAACTAGGAGTAAAACAAGGAATTAAGTATGCTAAATGGTATGGTTTCAATGGTCGTATTGAATGGTGTGCGGTGTTTATTTCATGGCTTGCAAATGAACTTGGATATTTAAAGAGTGTTATTCCTAAATTTGCTAATGTTGGTGTAGGATGGCGTTGGTTTGAATCTCGTGGTCTTACGAAGAAACCAAAGAATTATGTCCCTAAGACCGGTGATATCATCTTCTTTGATTTCGATTGTAATAATCGTATCGACCATGTTGGTATTGTTGATCATGCAGATGGTAAATACGTCTATACCGTTGAAGGTAATAGTGGGGATGAATGTAAGAGTAAGAAATATAAGATTAATTATTCTGGTATACATGGTTATGCCACCCCAAGATATTAAGATTTATCTCTTGCATTATAAATTTTATGTAGTATAATTAAATTAGTTTTGCAAAAAACGTCGATCAAGAGGAGTAAAATAGCAAGGTTATTAGGGATGAAAGATCAGCGACTGAAAGTCTTTCTTAATTCTACTATTTGAAGGTAGCTTGGGAGTGATATATTGAAATTAGTAGATATATCCGTTAACTCGCGTTAAGAGTATTGAGAAGCAATAAAGGTGGTACCACGGAATTTCGTCCTTTGAAATTCGGTGGTTTTTTTATTTATAGAAAGAAGGAGTATTATGTTAGAGACGAAGTATGATCCTAAAACGGTTGAAAAGGGTAAGTATGAAGAATGGAAGGAAAAAGGATATTTTAAGAGTGGGGATAAGACGAAAAAGCCATATAGTATCGTTATCCCTCCTCCTAATGTAACTGGTGTCTTACATTTAGGTCATGCCATGAATGTATCGATTCAAGATATCATTATTCGTTATAAAAGAAAGAGTGGTTATGACTGTCTTTGGTTACCAGGAATGGACCATGCAGCTATTGCGACCGAAGCTAAGGTTGTAAAAAAACTTAAAGAACAAGGTATCGATAAATATGCTTATGGTCGTGAAAAATTCCTAGAAGCTTGTTGGGATTGGACCAAAGAATATGGTGGTAATATCCATGAACAATGGGCCAAGATGGGTATCAGTGTTGATTATGATAAGGAAAGATTTACCTTAGATGAAGGACTTAATAAAGCCGTTACGAAGGTTTTCGTTGATTACTATAATCAAGGTATCATCTATCGTGGGGAAAAGATTATTAACTGGGATCCCGAAGCCCAAACAGCTCTTTCCAATGAAGAGGTTATCTATAAGGATGTTGAAGGTGCTTTCTATCACTTAAAATATTATATCGAAGGGTCTGATGAATTCTTAGATGTTGCTACTACGAGACCCGAAACCTTATTTGGTGATACTGCAGTAGCTGTTAATGAAAGTGATGAAAGATACAAAAAGTATGTTGGAAAGAATGCTATCTTACCAATCGTTAATAAGCCAATACCAATCATTACTGATGAACATGCGGATCCCGAATTTGGTACTGGTGTCGTTAAGATCACCCCAGCTCATGATCCTAATGACTTCGAAGTTGGGTTACGTCATAATCTAGAACGTATCGTCGTAATGAATCCTGATGCCACGATGAATGAAAATGCTTTAAAATATGAAGGAATGACGCGTGAAGAATGTCGTGAAGCTTTACTTAAGGATTTGGAAAGCGAAGGACTTTTAATAAGGATTGAACCAATGGTTCACTCTGTAGGGCATTCTGAAAGAACGGGTGTTATGGTTGAACCATACTTATCTAAGCAATGGTTCGTTCGTATGGGAACCCTTGCCGAAAGAGTTTTAAAGACGCAAAAGGATAAGAAGAAAAAGGTTAATTTCGTACCGGATAAATTTGAAAAGACTTTAACACACTGGATGGAAGAATGTTACGATTGGTGTATTTCCCGTCAATTATGGTGGGGACACCGTATCCCAGCTTGGTATCGTGGGGAAGAAGTTTATGTAGGTATGACTGCTCCAGAAGGCGAAGGTTGGGTTCAAGACGAAGATGTTTTGGATACTTGGTTCTCCAGTGCTCTTTGGCCTTTCTCAACTCTTGGATGGCCTGATAAGACCGAAGATATGGAAAGATACTTCCCAAATGATTGCTTAGTTACGGCTTATGATATCATCTTCTTCTGGGTAGCAAGAATGACCTTCCAATCCGAAAGTATAACGGGATCACGTCCATTTAAAGATTGCATCATTCATGGACTTATCAGAGATAAGATTGGTCGTAAGATGAGTAAATCCTTAGGTAATGGTGTTGACCCAATGGATATGATCGATAAATATGGTGTTGATGCCTTAAGATACTATCTTGCCACTGATGTTGCATTAGGTACCGATTTAAGATTCGATGAAGAAAAATTATCTAGTACTTGGAACTATATCAATAAGATCTGGAATGCTTCCCGTTTTGTATTAATGAATATCGAAGACTTAAAGGAAGCTCGTCTAGAAGATTTAAGCAATGAAGATAAATGGATCTTAACCAAATATGAAAATGTTTTAAAATCAACCATAAAACATATGGATAAGTATGAATTTAATCTAATCGGTATGGAAACTTATAACTTTATCTATGATGATTTCTGTAGTAATTATATTGAATTTGCTAAATTCAATATCGATAAACCATCTACGAAATCAACATTGTTCTGGGTTTTATCAGGTATCTTAGATATCTTACATCCATTCATGCCATTTGTTACCGAAGAAATCTATAGCATGTTACCGATTAAGACAGCTCCTTCAATCATGATCAGTGCTTATCCAGTATATGATAAAAACTTAGTATTTACTAAGGAAGAAAAACTAGTTGATGAAAAGATTGCTTTCATCAAAGCTTTCCGTACTATTAAGAATGATAATAATATTGGTAAAGATGCTAAAGTTCTTATCAATACTGATGATGAAATCATCATCAAGATGTTAAAACTTCAAGATACCAGAGTTGAAAAAGAGTTAGATATGAACGCTTATCATGTTCAATCAGGTAAATATGAAGCAACCATCTATTATGAAAAGGTAATCAGTGAAGAAGAAAAGAAATTAAAAGAAAAACAAATCAATGATTTGATGGCTTCTATTGAAAGAAGAAAGAAACTTCTTGCTAATGAAAACTATGTTAATAAAGCTCCTAAAGAATTAGTTTTAAAAGAAAGAGAAACCTTAGAAAAGGAAGAAGAATTACTTAAAACCTTAAAGGCATAACTCTTGACATAATGCTTATTTGATAGTATATTCGTATTACAAATCAATTAAGGAGTAATGCTGTAATGAAAGAAGTCATATCTATATTTAATATGATATATATTAATAAAATGATATCTTTTATTGCGCTCTAAAACGATAGATTTTAATCTGTCGTTTTTATTATTTTTTGGAGGTTTGGTTATGGGTTTAGAATATTTGCTTGAATGTATTAAAGATTATAAGGTTGAATATAAAGCTATGATCATCGATGCTTATGAATTTGCTTATCGTATTCATAAAGGACAAAAGCGTAAGAGTGGTGAAGATTATATCATTCATCCTTTGAGTGTGGCTTGTATCTTAGCCCAAATGAGGGCCGATGCGGAGACCATCTGTGCGGGGCTTTTACACGATACCATCGAAGATGGTGTAGGTATTACCAAAGAGCAACTAGAGATTACCTTCGGACCAACGGTAGCATTCCTAGTCGATGGGGTAACCAAGTTAAAAAAATTAGATTTTGGTAATGATCAAAGATCATGTGATGCTGCTAATACCCGTAAGATCATCGAAACTATTCTTAGTGATATTCGCATCTTTATCATCAAACTTGCCGATCGCTTACACAATATGCGTACTGAAGATTATCAACCTCGTAATAAACAGATTGAACATTCCGAAGAAACCATGGAATTATTCGTACCTTTTGCTAATCTTATTGGAGCTTATGGAATTATGGTTGAACTAGAAGATTATTGTTTTAAATATCTAAAACCTTCTGAATATAAATATATCGAAGAATTAAGACAAGAGGTCTTAAAGGAATATCAAACATCTTTAGATGAATTAATCATCGATCTAACGAGATGTTGTAATGGGGAAAATATTAATTTTAATCTTTTAACAACCGTTAAACATCCTTATGAATTATTTAAAAAATATCGTATGTATGGTGATCTATCAAAGATTCATGATCTTTATTCCGTGAAGATCAATTTAAATGATCGTGATCAATGTTATCGTTTACGTGATATCATCTTAGGTAAATA
>CANQQK010000040.1 GCA_947626015.1 uncultured Bacilli bacterium
ATATATTCCTTAATCTTTTTCATTTACTTCACCCTTTTTAATAATATATCTTAAGACATCACCATATTTTGTTAAAACATCTTCACCTTCATTAACCAAGAAGTCTTCTACTTTAAAATCATATGTAATTGCGACATTTTTATGATTCTTAGTAATGATCTTTTTCCCAGTAACATAGTCTCTCTTACCTTCAAAAAGTTCTAGCGTTTTTAAAGCATTAACACAACCTAAACCTAAGACCTCTTCATTATCGAAATTAAATTTAGAGATATCTCCTTCAAATAAGCACGCATAGACATTAGCATAAGCCCGATCTTTAAAGATACTACCATCCTTTTTAACCTTATCCATCTTCCATTTAACGACATCGATAAGACCGGCATTTTCATAATCACACTTGTAACCTATTTCTTCATAGATTTCTCTACCAAAGGCTTCCTTGATACTCTCATGAGCTTTAATATGCCCGCTAGCTGTAGTATATAAAGTTCCTTCATCACTTCTTATTTGAAAATAGATATTACCTTCCTTATCATATAACCAACAATGAACCGTTTGATGCCATAAACCATCACGATGGACGATATTACGATCTTCAGTACCTAAGTAGTTTAAATCTTCATCATAGATATCCAAGAGTTCCATTATTAACACCTCTTATTAATTCTATCATAAATGCCATATCATGAAAAAGAGAAACTATTCGTTTCCCTTATATTTATTTAAAAATTCATCTAAGAAAGAAGTATCTTCAAAGTAATCAATACCCATAGCTTTCTTAACCTTATTCGTAACCATTAAGCATTGTTCATTAGCTTTCTTAGTACCTTCTTCTAAAATCTTATATACTTCCGGAATACGTTTTTCCCATTCCTTACGACGAAGACGAATTGGTTCTAATTCGGCTTGTAAGATATCATTTAAGAAACGTTTAATCTTAACATCTCCTAAACCACCACGACGATAATGATCCTTTAATTCATCTAAGTTCTTATATTCTGGTAAGTATTTTTCAAAGTCTTCATCCTTACAGAAAACATCTAAATAAGTAAATACAGTATTACCTTCAACCTTACCTGGATCACTTACCTTAACATGGTCAGGATCCGTATACATACTCATGACCTTTTTCTCAACAACTTCTTTTTCATCAGCAAGATAGATACAGTTACCTAAACTCTTACTCATCTTATTTTTACCATCTGTTCCCGGAAGACGGAAGCAAGCTTCATTACTTGGTAAAACAATCTTCGGTAATACTAAGGTTTCACCATAGATAGAATTAAAGCTTCTAACGATTTCTCTTGTTTGTTCAAGCATTGGTTCTTGATCTTCACCTACAGGGACTAGATTAGCATCAAATCCCGTAATATCAGCAGCTTGACTTATCGGATAAGTTAAGAATCCCGTTGGAATACTATTTTCAAAACTACGTGATTTTAATTCATCTTTAACTGTTGGATTACGCTCTAATCTCGCAAGTGTTACTAAGTTTAAATAATAGAATGTTAACTCACATAGACTTGGAACTGCTGATTGAATAAAGATTGTTACCTTACTAGGATCGATACCAATTGCTAAATAATCCAAAGCAACCTCTAAAACATTTTCTCTAATCTTTTGGGGATTATCATAATTATCGGTTAAGGCTTGGGCATCTGCTATTTCGATAAAGAATTTATCATAATCACCTTTATCTTGCATCTCTTTTCTTTGTCTTAAGGAACCTACATAATGCCCAATATGCAATCTTCCCGTTGGACGATCTCCTGTCAAAATAATATTTCCCATATTAATCCTCTTTTCTATTAAAAAAAGTTCTTATCCTATTAAAGGACAAGAACTTAGCCACCTCAAATAGTCATATACCATCATATATGTCCCAATGTTAACGGAATGGAAATTTCCGACATTCCCTACTATCTTCAAGAATGCTCTCTTTGGTCCATTCATTACCGATCCATTATAACTTTCCATCAACCAGTTACTTTCTCTAAACTTCATCGGTAATTACTACTCCAAATCACTGATTTAAATACAATTAGATAATATCATAACCCTATATTTATTGTCAATTTATTTTACATTTATCCTATTAAAAGAAAAGCACTCAATCTATTTTGTTATGATTAAGTGCTCCCAATCATTGGCGAGTACAGAGCATGCGTTGTTAAGTATTCCCATTTTATTTTATTCAAGTTTCCTTGACATATTCATCTTATCATAAAAAGATTTATTTAACAAGTTATCTTAAGAACTTTCTTTTTCGATATCGATGCTATCGATTCCCCCAAGATCAAAGACGTCATAACCTAAATCCTTTAATTTATCATAAGCTTGTTTACTACGAATGCCACTCTTACAATAAACATAGATTTTCTTTTCCTTATCAAGATTAATATTTTCATCGATAATATCTAAAGGAATATTGATAGCATCTTTAACATGTAAGGAAGCATATTCTTCTTGGGTTCTAACATCAACGATAACGATATCTGGATCATTTGCTATAGCATCATAATCCATCGTTCCACTAGCACTCTCTTTATTAGCACCACATCCACATAATAATAAAACGATTAATACTAAAAACCATTTTTTCATTTCTTACCTCCGATAACGCATCCCATCTTCACTGGTTCTTCGATACCTTTGGAAGTGGATGCAAAATACTTCTTATCTATATTAACATGACGATCTACAAGAAGAATGATGGTAGATCCTCCAAAGAGAAACATTCCCTTTTCTTCACCTCTTTTGAAATTATATTCTTCATGATAATTAGCAATTTTACCTACTAGTAAAGCCCCTACTTCCATCATGATAACTTGACCAAAGATATCATTTCCTAAAACCGTATATTCTCGGGAATTTTCGGTAAATACTTTGACATTTTCTAAAGCAATTGGTCTTACAGTATGTAAAACTCCTTTAATGTGTTTATTGCATCCTTTCTTACCTTCAAAGGGATAACAATAACGATGATAATTATCGACACAGAGACGAATGACGATACAACTTCCTCCTTCAAAGGAAGATGCTAACTCATCATCTCTTAATAAAGAGGAAACACTATATTTACTATTCTTAATATCGATGATTAAATCCTTATCAATATGATAAGCACTTAATAAACCATCGGATGGTGATATTAGATCTTTATCATTACCATTTATTGGTCTTCTTCCTTCTTTGATCTTTCTTGTAAAGAAATCATTGAAACTTCGATACTTTACTTCTTCATAATCGGACATATCGATATTATGGCGTTTGATAAAACCTTTTATTAAACCTTTCGAAAGAAAAGATGATAAAAAAAGTCCACAAACCTTTGATATCAAACGACATGTTAAAATCTTTAATATCAAGCGACCAATAAATGTTTTATATAAAAATTTTAAAATGTGTTCATTATCCGTTTGGGACATAATACTCCTCCTCTTATTTATGTAAGAAGATCTTTAAAACGATTAAAAGGATAAATTCGATAGTTCCAATAAGAACCATTAATAAGATACCTTTTAATTCTGGTTTTTTAATTTCAAATTTGCTTAAGAACAATATACCAGTTACGATGATAGCTGCAAAATAAACAAAGGTAATATCGATTGGTAAGAAATATTGTAATAGCATTACGGCAGGAAAGATAAGGGATGATGAAGTTACTGGAAGTCCCGTATAACTCTTTCTTACCTTACCATGTTCCTTCTTTTGTCTTTCCTCTTCGGTAACATTAAAATATGCCAGTCTTATCAAAGCTGCTAGTGCATATAAGACCAAAACAGCATAAGCGATAAAACGAATTAAAATGCAATACCAACAACCAAAGTTCTTACTACAGATTGGTAATAAGGTTGGGCTTACTCTAATCATGGCTGCTCCAATACATGCTGGTAAAACACCAAAAGCCACTAAATCTGATAAGGAATCGATTTGAATACCAAAATTCTTTTCCATGTCCGAACGATTCTTCTTTGTCCTTGCTACCTTACCATCAAAAGCATCACATAAGCCACAGAAAAGCAGGAAAAACATTCCTAGATAAGGATGTCCTCCTCCACTTAAAGAAACAATAATACCTGTTGTTGCCGATAATAAAGATAGATACGTAAGTACTACCGTATAATCAAAAAATCCTATCATCGATTTTTCCCCTCACTACCTAGTAAAAATTTAACTAGAACTATTATACCACAAAATAGAATACAAAAATAGAAGGAAATACCACGACTTAATAATTGTAGATTAGCAGCTCGAAGGGGATTCATAATCTTATTATAACCATCGAGCATCAAATAATCGGATGCTCCCATACCTCCTGGTATTGGTACCCCATAAGATCCCCCAATAACAAAGACTTCGATCGCCCATATCGCCATAACTTCACTAAGGCTTCCACTAGTCGCTAAGAAGACAAAGATGATCACCCCAATTTGGGATACCCTTTGTAAGATATTATATGTAAGAGCTTTAAACCAAACTCCCCTTTTACTCTTAATAACTAAAGCATATTCCTTATATTCATCCATAACCTTATGTAAACGTTTTAAAGTCGTATCTTGATTCTTAACGATATGTAATCGATAACCGATTCTAATAAAGAAAGAACATAAACGATCTAATAATTGGTCCTTATATAAGAGAAAATAAAACCCAATAGCAATTCCAAATTGAATACCCGTACCAATAAGGATCAATATCTTCGATAGTAATGTTAAATCAAAATAGATAAAGGGTTCTAAGATAAACGTTATAATACCAATAACACAAAATGATAATGAATACATCATCAAATTATATAAAAGCGTTATAGCAATAATGGTTCCTGGTATCCCATCCTTATACATGAAATAAGCTGCCATCGGTTGACCACCAGTTGCTGAAGGGGTAATTGCAGAAAAATAGATATCAGCTGATGAATAAACAAACCCATTTCTAACACCCCTTTTATAACCAAAAGATGAAGCAATACTTCTCAATGCTAAACCTTCAAATAATATAAAAAGAAAAACACATATAAAAGCTAAAGAAAGATATATCTTATTAGCATCCTTTAAGAACGTCATAAATTCTTTAAAGGAAAAAGAATCATTTCCTAAAGTAATAACTAAGATTGTTACAATAGCAAGTAATATAAAACCACATGATAAAAGAATTCTTTTTCTTTTATCACTTACAATATCTTTCTTACTTTTTCTTCTTTCCATGATGATCATCCTTATTAAATATTTTTTCTAAACTAAAGAATAATTTTGCGGTATTAAAATGATAAGCAAACCAAATACCTATTTCACAAACAATAATACCACCAAAGATATCGATTATAATATGTTGATGAACAAAGATTGTTGATAAAAATACTAAAATTGCTGTTATCAACATTATAATACGATAGCTATTAGATACCTTATGACATTTTAAACTACCTCTAAATACCATCCATGATTCTAAACAATGAATGGACGGAAATAGATTTACCGGAGCATCTAACATATATATTATGCCTAGTAATGAATTAAGTAAACCACCATTACTTAACTCCGGTCTTACCATCGTAGTGGGTATGATAAGGAAACATAATAAACATAGTAACTTAGCTATAAGATCTGCACTACAATAGCGATAGCAAACTTCCTTACTTTCCCTAGCAATTACGATATAACCAACGATCCACTGAACATATGCTAAAAGATATATCAGAACAAAAAAAGGTATTAAAGGAACCTTACTATCTAAAAATGATGAGAAGTTATAATGAAATAAATTATTAGTTATAAGTTTTGAAGCATTATATACTAAAGTATTAAATAAAAGTACGGTTAATAAAGGTATATAAGTATATCTCGGTAGTATTTTATTAAACTTCTCTTTCATGATAATCACACTTCCACCGAAAACATTATATCACAAGAAAAGGAGACTTTTAATCTCCTTTACACTTTATAATTCGATTAGTTCATATTCTTTAGAACCAATACCTAAATCACTAGCAGCATCGATGGTATGTGTTCCTTTTCGGGAATTAATTCTTTCAAGTAGATGATCTCTTCCGGGATCATTAGAATTCTTTACTAAATCAATACAAGCTTGATCGATAGCTACCGGATCAGTTGAAGCTAAGATACCGATATCTTGCATACAAGGATCTTCAGCAACAGCACAGCAATCACAATCAACACTCATATTACACATTACATTGATATATGCGATATGATCTTTAAAATGATTAACTACTGATGAGGCTGCATCTGCCATTGATTCTAGGAATTCTTCTTGTTTTTGATTAAACATATCTTCATAACTGCCATCATGGCCACAACAGTGAATATAACGTTTACCATGACCAGAAGCAACACCAATAGATAATTGCTTTAAAGCTCCACCATATCCACCCATTGGATGACCTTTAAAATGGGATAGAACAAGCATTGAATCATAATTTTCAAGATGACTTCCAACAAAGTTTTCTTTAAGAATTTTACCATTAGGTATTGGGAGGGTTAATTCGCCATCACGATCCATAATATCAACATCAAAATACTTACTCCATCCATGACTAGCCATCAAAGCTTCATGCTTTTCCGTCGTATCACGCATTCCATCATAAGCCGTATTACACTCAACTATGGTTCCCTTAACATGATCAACGATCTCTTTTACCATCTCAGGTTTGATATAGTTTTGATTTCCATCTTCTCCTGAATGTAATTTAACAGCAACTTTACCATCTAACTTAATACCTAAAGCTTCATAAGCTTTAACGATATTAGAAGGATTAATTTCCTTTATAAAATATACTTTAGCTTTTTCCATATTATCACCTTTCTAATGATGCAATAGCATCCTTTATAACATTAATTGAATTTTGTAATTTTTGTTCTTCTTCCTTACTCAAAGGAACAAAGATTTTATTTTCCACACCATTCTTATTAACAATAGCTGGTGTAGAAATACATATATCACTTACTTCATCATAACTCGATACCGGAAGAATTATTCGTTTATCCTCAAGAATTGCTGAAGTAATTCTTACAAGACACATTCCAATTCCATAATACGTTGCTCCCTTACGATTGATGATTTCATAAGCAGCATTACGAACATCTTCTTCTAAACTTAATTTATCAGCAGGACTTAAGAAATTATCAATTTTACTCAAAGCAACATTGGCATTGCTCCAAGCAACGAATTCGGAATCCCCATGTTCCCCAATGACATAAGCTTCGATATCCTTAGGGCATATCTTAATCTTTTCACTTATTAAATAACGCAATCTAGCGGTATCTAAGGTTGTACCTGAACCGATAACACGATTCTTTGATAGTTTTGAATATTTTAAGGTTAGATAAGTCATTACATCCAAAGGATTGGTAGCTACTAAGAAGATACCATCAAATCCTGATTCCATTACTTTCTCGACAATGGATTTAAAGATTTTACTATTCTTATGGATTAAATCCATACGGGTTTCTCCAACCTCTTGATTAGCTCCAGCAGCAATGACAACGATTCTTGCATCCTTACAATAACTATAATCACCGACACGAACTAAAACCTTGGAAGGACTATAAGCAAGGCAATGATTTAAATCCATAGCTTCGCCTTCAATTCTTCTTTCATCTAAATCGATAAGGATTAATTCATCAACATAGGTATGCTGATTAAGCAAAGCATAAGCATAACTCATACCGACATTACCACAACCAATCAATACTACACGATTCTTCATTCTTTCACCTTCTTGTCTTAATTATATAAAAAATACGTAAATAAATCTATAGAATATATTTACGTATTTTAGCTAATACTGGTGAAACATATGGTTTATTTAAAGAATCGGATAATAAAACCCAAATATCATCTTTTATTTCATTACTAACAGGTAAATGATCTACTAAATCCCAAAGTATTTCCCGACATTGACGATAATCGAATTCTCTGTCTTTAAAGATCATCTTTAAACACATCAAAGTATATAACATAATATCATTATCTCTTATTGGTCCCTCTTTACCATGAACATAATAATAACAAAAACTTCTTTCGGGTAAGAGATCATATTGATAATCACCATAAGCGGCATTATCTAAATCGATTAATATCGGTTTACCATCTTCAATCATGATATTATTTTCTTTAATATCGCCAATAACTAACCCCATATCATGAGCTCGATGAATTACTTCATCACCTTTAATAAGCATCTCAATTTGTTTATCTAAAGGCATATTATATAATGAAAAGAAATCATCATTGGAAGCTACAATACGCATATAATAACCTTCCATATCACTTTCACTATAACCAAATATACCTAAAGGAAAGACCATTTGTTCATCGGTCAATTTAGATAACTCTTCGATCTTTTTAAACTTAAGCTCTAAACGAGCACGATAATAATATTCCATATCACGAAATAACTTAAATCTTTTAAACGCATATTGATTACGATAATTATAAACCGTACCTTCATCTCCAGAGCCTAACTCTAAAGATAAATCACTTTGATCAACAATCATCGTTGCTATCTTATTATCCAAAGCACTTCTACTCATATACAAGGCCCCTAACAAGGTCTTATTCTAACACACTTTACATTTAATTTCTAGCAGCACCATCGACCGATAAAATAACCCCAGTAATGTAAGACGCCATATCGCTTGCTAGGAAAAGGAAAGCATTAGCAATATCCTTGGGTTCCCCGATTCTTCCAAGAGGTATCGTCTTGATAAGCGGTTCAATTATTTCCTTAGGTAGTTTAGCTACCATATCGGTATTGATAATACCTGGTGCTACCGCATTGACACGGATATTATAAGGAGCTAACTCCCTCGCCAAGGACTTCGTAATACCATTTACAGCAAACTTCGAAGCTGGATACCCCACACCTGATGGTTGCCCATAGATACTGACCATCGAAGAGGTATTTAGGATGACTCCGCCACCTTGCTTTTTCATCAAAGGCACAACCGCCTTACACATATTAAAGATCGAATTAACATTGAGATTCATAATACTTGCAAAATCTTCAGAAGTCGTTTCTTCGATAACCTTATTAGCCGATATCCCCGCATTATTGATAAGAATATCGATATGGCCATAACGTTTATTAACGTCATTAGCTAAATCATTTAATTCTTCATAATTTGCAAGATTTGGATAATACCCTTCACATTCCAAACCTTCACTCTTTAATTCCTCTATTGCATTCTTAACCGTTTCACTTTTAGAACCTAAAAGAATAACCTTAGCTTTATTTTGAGCAAAGGTACGAACAATCTCTAAACCAATTCCTCTAGTTCCTCCCGTAACGATTACTACTTTATCTTCTAACAATTTAATTCATCTCCTTACCATAATTTTAAACTAAAATTATTTTCTTGACAATGATGGTAAATTAAAAAACTGATTAGTCAATAATCAGTTCATACTTTTATCTTAATTTTAAAATACAGACACATTCAACATGATAAGTATTAGGAAACATGTTTAAAACATTGGCTTTTTCAACATAATAATTATCATATAAAATACTTAGATCTCTTGCCAAAGTCATCGGATCACAAGAAACATAAGCAATCGTCTTTGGTCTTAGTTCAATAATCTTGGTAATGGTTTCCTTATTAAGGCCACTTCTTGGTGGATCAACGATAATGCTATCAAAATAAACGTCTATATCTTTAAGAATCTTAGCAGTATCACCTACATAATAAAACGCATTATCGATCTTATTGATACGAGCATTAGTCTTAGCATCCTTAATGGCATTACCAATCACTTCAATACCATATATCCTTTTAAAATTATGGGCGACACTAATACCTAAGGTTCCTACGCCACAGTATAGATCTAATAGATTTTCACCCTTTAAATTATTCTTTAAGATATTAAATATCTCTCCAGCCATATAATTATTGACTTGAAAGAAAGAATTATAGGAAACCCTAAATTTATAATCACCAATATAATCTTCAAAATAATTATTCTTATAAATGGTCCGATTATTTAAAACAATACCTATAACATTCTTAGGTATTAACCCCTTATCCATCTTAACATTATAATCACTTCTTATCTCGATCAATATCTCTTCCAGGTAATTGGTTCTAATAATTATTTCTCCATCTTCGATAGATAGAAAATCATGTTTATTAATAATCGCATTGATTGCTCT
>CANQQK010000041.1 GCA_947626015.1 uncultured Bacilli bacterium
TCATAATCCCCATGACTTAGGATTAAATAATCGATATTATCGATACCAATGCTTTTCATAAATAACATCGTATTATCGGTTAGATAGCTTTTCTCCCTTTCCTTCCACTTCTCTTTATTAAAGGAGACGATTCCCCCAGTATCGATCAAGATAGCTTCATCACGATATTTGATTAAACAGGAGTCTCCCTGTCTTACATCTAAATAATAGATATAGAGTTTATCATCCAAGTATGGATATAACTTAGGTATTAAGATTAGTGTAATCATTGCCATTATTAACCCCTTCTTATGCGACTTCATAAAGAGGAACAATAAAACATAATAGATAATGATGATCATAATACTTAACTTAGGAATGAAGATATTCCATACCAACATATATGAAGATGCAACCTCCAATAAATGTGTGATGATATAAAGCAAGTTATCCAAAGGTCTTATGAAAAGGGTTATCAGACTTAAAGGATAGATTACTACGGATACCAAAGGGACAAAGAAGATATTATTGATAAATGAAAGAACATTGATCTCATAATTATTCATGATCGTTATCGGTAAACTGAAAGCCAAAGCCAAGATGGAAATCTTTATCAAAGATATAAGATAGTTACCTTTTAAGATATTTTGATAACGAAGCAAAGCATAGGTTATAATGCTCGAATAGAGAAAACCAATATCATATATATAATAAGGATTAAAGATAAGCAGTAAGGAAATACATATATAATAACAATTAAGATCACTTAAATGAAAATCCCATCTCTTATTTAAATAAAGGATGATAAATAGAAAACAGGAACGCATCACACTAGCCGTATAATTGGTTAAGAACATATAAAATATTAAGAAGACGATGATGATGCGATATTTAGTATTTTCCTTTCTTCTTTTCATAATCTTTAAAAGAATACCGATCAATAAAGAGATATGCATTCCCGATATGGCAAAGATATGGGATACTCCTAAATCTCGATATCTTTCATAGATCTCATCATCTAAGTATTCCTTCTTACCAATGATGAAGGTTTCCAAATAATCCTTGGATTTAAACGTTTTGATATAATCTCTTAAAGCATTTTTTAAACTATAAAAGAGATTACTCGTATTATATTTTATTTCATAACTACTAATACTTACTAAAGCTTGATAATTATGTCTTTTTAAATATTCCTTATAGTTAAAGGTATTAGGTATCGTATTATTATTAATCTCTTGTTCCTCTCCTTCTATTCTTATCGTGATACCTAAATCCATATCTTCAAATAAGGATAACTCTTCCTTTGTATCAACATAGTAAGTAGCAATGATTTTCTCATCCCCTTTAAGGGTTAGAGTTATCTTATTACCATCGATTTTCTTATCGGTAACGATTCCTTCAAAGGAATTAATTACTCCATGAGGTATATAAATATTGGTTACTATTAAAGCATAGATTAAACAGATAATTAATAAACAAAGATATATTCCCTTATACTGTAATATCGTCTTTAATCTTAGCAAACATTGCATCTCCTATACCATTAACCTTTTTAATATCTTCGATGGTATTAAAACGAGTCTTACTACGATATTCGATAATAGCTTTGGCTTTAGCTTCACCAATACCGGTTAGTTTCATAAGTTCTTCTTTCGAAGCGGTATTGATATTGACCTTACCACTAATGGTTTCTTGTGCACTGGTTTCACCACCAGTACTAGTGCTACCACTTGTACTAGCATTATCATTAGTTGTACTGCTATTATTATTACTATTAACACAGTTATTAACCTCTACGACTTCACAAGAGCAAGGTATTTCATTCTTTTGGGTTAACTTGGATACTTCGGTCTTAGTAAAGACATAGATAACCATTTCATTGGTTAAAGCTTTAGATAGATTAATATTATTGGTATTAGCTTTGCTGGTCACTCCTCCAGCTAGCTTGATGGCATCATTGACGATCATTCCCTTACTGACCTTATATACCCCAGGTTTACTCACAGCACCCTTAACATCGACATAGAATTCTGTAGGTTCTTCTTCTTTTGCTTGCTCTTCTTCCTTTTCTTCATTGGAAGAAGATGCACTAACATTTTCAATCAAACGATTATCCAAATCATATTTTTGATTAAAGAAGTTACCTAGAAGAAGCAATCCCCCTATAAGAGCAATTAAACACCCTAAAGCAAGATAACGTTTATCTAATAGTTTTTTCACTTTATCACCTCCTATAATACATGTACCAATAAAATAATCATTTTACTTTTTAAACAGCAAAAAAAAGAGGAATTAATCCTCTTTTGGTACTAAACAACATATCGCTTTATGCTTATCATTGATTTTTTTAGCAACCTCTTTAACAATCTTATAATCAAGATCATTATAGATATCATATAGATTATCGATGATCTTACCATAATTGATTAAATCATTAGCAATATCGGTATTTCTTTCTTCGATATCATCGAATGATAAGATATAGTTACTTATAGCTACTCTCTTCTTACGATTTAATTCCTCTTTACTGATCGTAATCTTTTTGAATGCTTCCTTCATGATTGCAATAAATCTTTCCTTATAGGGACTTTCAGCAGCAAACTCTAAGATTAAATAATCCTTAGTGAATGACTTGGAGATTGCTAAACCATCGGTAATGATATTACCACTTACTAGACGCTCCCTTAATTCACTAGAACGCCCAAAGTTGGCATTGATAATCATACTGATGATGACACTTAATTCCTCTAAAGGAACATCGATCTTCGCAAAATTACTCAAAGGAATCTTTAAACCAATATTGACCTTAGGAATATTAACATTAGCAGGTATCTCCACATAATCTCTAACGACTTCCTCTTTTTCCTTACAAGGTTTAATCTTAATTGTTTTCTTTCTTTTAAACTTCTTCTTAGCTTGATTATCCATGATAATTCCTAAAGCTTCTTCACTATTAAAATTACCCGTAATCACAACAAACATATTGGAAGGATGATAAAACGTATTATAAGCATCCATAATATTTTTAAGCGTTGTCTTTTTAACATCTTCAACACTACCACTGATCAAATATTTATAGTGTTCACTATGAAATAAACTCTCATATAATGCAAAAGCCAATTTAGAAGAAGGACTATCTTCATACATCTTAACCTCTTCACAGATAATTCCCTTTTCTCTTTCCACTAACTCTTCCGTATAATATGGTGTTTGGACATAATCGAGTAAGTATTCCAAATTCTCCTTGAATTTATCATAACCAAAGACTTCATAACACGTTACCTTAAAGGATGTATAAGCATTGGATGAACTTCCTAGATTAGCAAAATAATCCGATGCATCGCCATCTTCCATCTTAAACGTTAGATGTTCAAGGAAATGTGCTACCCCATTAGGAATCTTTATATAATCATTACTATCGGTTTTAAATTCCGTATATAAGGAACCAAATTTGGTTTGAAAAGTTATATAGTAATTATTAACATTTTTATTGGGTAATAGATAAACTTCAAGACCATTTGGTAAAACCTCTTTGATGATCTCTTCATTCGTCTTACTTAGTTTGATCTTTTCCATTATCTTCATCCCCCTTCATTACATATACGGTATTAACCTTAACCTTACGGGCCATCTTCATGACATCATTTTTGGTAATCTCTTTAAATTTTTTAATACGTTCATCGATATTATCAATACTTCCCATGTATTCAAATAGATACATATCAATGATTCTTCCTGGAACATCTAAGGACATCTTGATAGAAGAGATAATAGCGGATACTGCTCTTCTAACTTCATCGTCACTGACCTTATGCTCCATCTCTTTTAGGGTATTATTGATCAGCTTACAAGTGAGTTTGATATTTTCATTATCAACTGCGGTACTGATAATCTCTAAGTTATCAAACTTTTGAAACATGCTATTAACGTTATAACATAAGGAATTCTTATCCCTTAGATTTTGATATAATTTGGTTTCCAAAGAACCTCCACCTAAAATCATATTATAGATCATAAACGGATACTTCTTCTCTTCATCACTCAAGTTTAAGGTATTCAATATATAAACGATTTGGGCTTGGGCATTATTCGATGGAACCATAACTTCATTGATCTTACTACGAACCTTATTATTGATATTCATCTCTAATGGATGATTTTTAATCGTTGTAAATTTAGCATATTTACTGATGATATCGACCACTTGATGTTCATCGATATCACCTATAATAAAGATATCGATATAATCATGATCGATTATCTCTTGATAGGTTTCATATAAATTATGGGGTGTTATCAAATTTAAATCATCGATATTCCCCATAATATTGATTGCTGATATACTCTTTTCATCGAAACTCTTTAAAGCTTCCATTAAAGCATATCTTCTAGGATTTTCCTTTAAACTTTCGATATCAGCAATCATTCTAGTTCTAATGGTTTCTAAAGTAGATCTTTTAAATTCTTCATTTTTAACATCCGGATTAAAGATTAATTCAAATGGTAATCTAATAGCATCTTCAATATTAAAATCTTCCGTATACTTAGGGTTTAAAAAATCCATCGATATCGATGATATTATTTGTTTACCAACTTTAATAGAAGTAGCATATAGATTAGCATTATATAATTCTTCTAATGCTAAAGTAAGATCTCTTTTAGTGGGATATTTAGTACTTGTCTCTACTAAGACATCAAATAACATTGCTCTTTTATGGATATTTTGAGGATCTATATTATTACGAAAAAAGATCTCCATTTTAATATTTTTAAAACGATCAGTTTTAATAGTATGTATATTATAAGAACCATTATTATGTTGCTTGTAAACCATATTTACACCTCATTTTTTAGTATACGTAAAATTTTGTTTTTTATAATGTTATTATAACATAACTATGATAACATTAATATAGGTGATGATAATGGAACCAGTACATATAGTTACTGAAAAAGAAAATATTGCTCCGATTGTATTACTACCAGGAGATCCCCTTAGAGCAAAGTATATTGCTGAGAAATTTTTAACCGATGCTAAACTCGTAAATACGATTCGTAATATGTTTGCTTTTACTGGTTATTATAAGGGACATTTAATAACGGTAATGGGTTCAGGTATGGGAATGCCTTCGATGGGTATCTATGCTTATGAATTATATAAATTTTATGATGTTAAGAAGATTATTCGTATTGGATCAGCCGGATCGATTCATCCCGATGCTAAGGTGTTAGATGTTATCTTATCAACAGGATCTTATTCGAACTCTTCTTTTGATAATACTCTTTTAAAAAGAGAAGAACCTTTTGTTGAATCTAGTAAGGATTTAAATAATACTATTTTATATACGGCTAAAGAGATGAATATGGATATAAAGGTAGGACCAACATTTACTTCGGATGTCTTCGATGTCTATGTTGATATATCCGATATTATTGATGCTTGTCCGATTAAAGATCAACTTCAATGTGTGGAAATGGAAGGTTTTGCTTTAATGCATATTGCTAAATATTTAGGTAGAGAAGCTTCCATGTTAGCAACGATTGTTGATTCTAAATATCAACCAGATGTTATCGTCAGCCCTGAAGAAAGAGAAACCTCTTTGGATAAGATGATTACTCTAGCATTAGAGTCCATAATTAAATAAGGAATTCAAAACTGAATTCCTTATTTTTTATCTATTAGTATACTTAATTAATTTAGCATGCATAACGACTTTGTCGTTATCATTATAACAGGTTGATAAGGTTAAGATCTTATCAGAACCACTTACTGTCGTATCGAATTTAAAAGCACTTCTTGCTTGTAACATATCAACGAATTCTTTAAAATCTTCATCACTCTTGAAATCGGTTTCGATGTAATCACTTGTTGTGGGAATTCGATATACACTAAATACTTGCCATAAACTGTTTTGATATTCCGTTGATAATTTAATAATATGATTATCCTTATTATTATACCAAGAACTCTTTAAGATATTTCTTAGAGAACCAAACATCGTTTTATCCTTTCTTCCATGGGCATAAAGAATAGTATTCTTATTAAAACCATCTTTGGTATTACGATAATCCATAAAGACCCATCCAGCAGCATTATGGCTTTTATCAAAAGTATGAGTTAAATAATATTTATTATTCTTTCCTTGAACAAAAGGATAATTAATATTGGTTCCATTTACTTGAATCCAACCTACAGTTTCATTATTGATAGCTTTTAAATCAGCAAAATCAACTTCGATGAGATTCATCTTAATATAATCCCAATAGGGATTATTTTTAGGGACATCTGTTTCTTGTTCTATGATTTCGGAATTATTATCCCCTTCTTTTATATCAACTGCATCTTGAATTTCATCATTTAGTTCACTTGTTTGTTTAGAATCCAAATACCACATATAGGTATTTACACTTGAATATATTAAGGAAATAATACTTGCAAAAAGAATAAGTAAAAGGATTAAATTTTTAACATTTAATTTTCTTTTTCTCTTAGTTACCGTTGTTACCTTTTCTTCTTTATTTTTCTTAGTACTCTTTTTACTTGGAAGCTCAACCTTATCTTCTTTAGTAGACTTAGTTGTTCTTTTTTTAGTAGTAGGTTCAACTTTTTCTACCTTAGTTGTCTTTGATGTAGTCTTCTTAGTAGGAAGTTCTACCTTAGTAGATTTGGTAGTTTTAGTTGTACTCTTTTTATCGGGAATATTACTCTTTACTTCTTTAATAGATTTTGTAGATTCTTTTGCTACACTCTTTTTACTAGAAGGTGAATGAATTTCCTTATATAGATCATAAAGAGGATCATCTTTATCTGTTGACTTAGATCTTGATACCATTCTATGAGAAGCTTCCATCCTTTTAGCTCTTTGATATACTTCTCGTGAAGGATAGTTCTTACTATTAGATGATGTTTTACTAATACATTGGTTATTGCTCTTTATTATATTATCTTTTTTTTCATCCATAGCATTACCTCGTTTTAATTTTAACTCATTATAATATAAAAGTCTATTGGTCTTTTTATGACTTCTCTACTCAACTTTTTCAACAAAGTACGATAAATAGTGGGATAAAATTTATCACAAAAAAATATCTTAAGAAAAACAATCAAAAGAATTGACAGCATAACTTTGCGTTTATATAATTATAATAGAAAGGAGATTGAAATGAAAAAATTTATATGCGCTTTATCTTTTGCATTCTTGCTAATGGTAGGCGTAACTAATGTTAATGCAGGTGCTTTAGATGACACGCTAAAAGTATTAGGTGCTGATGGAAAAGAGGTAACATGTGAAAGTTGCTTAAATGTAAGCCAATATGTTGCTGCTATACCAGATGGAGGTACATTACAACTTCAAAAAGATATTACTGGTGCAGATGATCTTACAGATTCTCTTAGATTAGATTCTACTACTGTTAAAAATATGACTCTTGATTTAAATGGTCACAAGATTTCATCTACTAAGGATCCTGTAATTATCATTGGATCTGCAACTACTAAGGTTAATGTTACTATAGAAGGTGGAAAAATAATTGGAGCTGCTGAAGATATAATAAAAGTTAACAATGGTTCAAATTTAACTGTTAATGATACTAAGATTTTATATCAAGACGCAGAAGATGAAAAAACTCTTCTTACTACTCCAGTTGAAACTTACACATCAGGAATTCATGTTGGTGACGGATCCACTATTACTCTAAATAGCACTACTATTTATGCTAAATATGGTGTTTGGGTTAATGGATCTAATAGTACAGTTACTATAGAAGATAGCGATATTCATGGATATTCTGCACTAGATATTACTTGTGGTACAGGACAAAGTGCTAAAACTGGTAATACTGTAACTGTTACTAATTCAACACTTACAGGTCATAATCCTTATGCTAAAAATGCTTCAAATAATTATGGAACAGTTGTTATTGGTGGACAAGAAGATTTAGAATTAACAATTACTGGATCTACTGTAACTAATACTACAACAAATAATTCTGAGGATTTAATTTATTTTGGTAATGCTTATGAAAATTCTAAGGGTGTTGATGTAGCAATTACTGATTCAACGCTTAATAATACTGATAGTGCAAATGGAAGTGCAGTATTCAATTATAATACTAAAGAAAATGCTAGTGCTAATACTGTAGTAACTACTGGAACTAAAGTAGAAGGAACTGAATATCCAGCTGATAATACTGATGTTGTTTATGTTTCTGTTATTTATACTTTAGATGGTAAAACTGTAGAAGAAACTAAAGCATTTGAAAAGGATAAAGTTCAAACAGGTCTTGAAACTTACTTAGAAGAATTAAGTGCTACACTTAAGGAACAAAAAGTAAACGTTGATGGTTACTATACTGATGCTGATTACAAGACCGAATTCAAATTAGAAAATGAAGTAACTGGTAGCGTAAAAGTATATGTTAAGACTTCTAAGGTTGAAGAACCTAAGGAAGAACCAAAAGACGAACCTACAAAAGATGAACCAGTTAAAGATAATGATAAAGCTGATGAAGAAACAAACCCTCAAACAAGCGATAATATCATAAGTGTTGTTGCTATAGGTGTTGTTAGTTTAATTGTTGTTGCTGGTTGTGGTTTATACTTCAAAAAATATTTCAATAATTAATTAAATTAACTGAAATAATAAAATGGATTAGTTAACTAATCCATTTTTATTTTTCATATTTTTGACATTCAGAACAAATACCATCGATGATTAAAGTATAATTTAATACCTTATAATCATTATATATATGATCGAAGATATCATCTTCGATTATTTCTTTTTTATGACATTTAACACATCTTATATAGTGATAATGTTTATCATTTAAGAGATATATCTTTTCATTAGCTTCTAATTTTTCTATAAGAAGTCCTCTTTCAACATACATATCTAATAATTGATGAATGATGGATTTATTACCACGTACTTTTTTGATAATCTCTTTAGCAGTTAAACCATCTTTTTCATTTAAGAGTTTGATGATTTTATCACCTATTTCAGCGATATTGAAATAATATTTTTTATATACAGTTGGATGCACGATCATGATAATACCCCTAAGACATTAAAGAATAAACCTACAATCGTACCAATTAAGAAGACCATAAAGATTATAAAGAAGCTTTCTCCGGCATCTTCATTGCTTCTAATTAGAAGTAACATACCTACGCCACTGGCGGTCAATAAACCACTTATTAAAGTACCAAAAGGAATGATTCCACCAACATATAATTGCGTTATAAGGATTGAAGCAGCGCAACTTGGTATAAGACCTAGCAATGAAGAAATCATTGGTGATAATATCGGATGATTAACAAAGAATTGCGTTATATGATATTCATCGATCAGTAAGACACTTAAACTTACCAAAAACATTGCTATAAAGATAAAGAATCCGGTTTTTAAAGTATGTATAATCGTTGATTTGATGATGGAGTTTTCACAATCACATGTATCATCTTCACAAATAGAATAGCTATGACTCTTATGATAACGGAAGATAAAATCAATGATAAATCCAAATATAATACCAACGATAACCTTGATTAAAACGATAATGATTATCTTTGATACTGCTACTTCATTAGATAACATCACGGGTATCATCTCATCACTAGTTGATAGATATACAGCAACTAACGTACCTAATGTTACGATACGGGTAATATAAAGATTGGTCGTTAAGACACTAAAACCGCATTGTGGGAAAGCACCTAAAATACCACCAATTAAAGGTCCAAATTTACCTGACTTTTCGATCATATCTTTGGTCTTATCACTTAGTTTATGTTCGATAAGCTCAATGATCAAGAAAGCTACAAATAAAAAGGGAAACATCTTTAAGGTATCAAAAAGACAATCTAAAATGAAATCTTTCATAAGTCCTCCCAACTACAAAATATTTGCAAGTAGATTATAACACTTTACCTATGCTAATACAACTAAAAAGAAATCTCATGATTTGAGATTTCTAGCGTTCAAGAATACCTAAAACATCCATAAATTCTTTTTGAATCTTTTTTAAACCTTTTTCGGTTGTTGATTCAAATCTTAAGGTTAGATTAGGTCCCGTATTACTAGCTCTTAGTAAAGCCCAACTATCACCCTTAAAGACCTTAAT
>CANQQK010000042.1 GCA_947626015.1 uncultured Bacilli bacterium
GGTATTTCCATCAAATATTTAGGGGAGCACTTAGATATCCATGGTGGTGGAGTTGATAATATCTTCCCTCATCATACCAATGAGATTGCGCAAAGTGAAGCCTACCTTGGTCATAAATGGTGTAATTACTGGTTCCATAATGAACATCTTTTGGATGAGACTGGTAAGATGAGCAAGAGCAAAGGAGAATTCTTAACCATCTCTTTACTTAAGGATAAAGGTTATGATCCTTTGAGCTTCCGCTTCATGTGCTTAAACAGTCATTATCGTCGTCAATTGGTATTCTCCTTCGAAGCTTTAAATCAAGCCGAAGCAACCCTTAAAAAATTAAGAAATAAGATTGCTAATATCAAAGATGAAGGAGATCTTGATGAAGGTGCCTTTGCTACCTATAATGATAAATTTATTAGAGAGATCTCTAATGATCTAAATACTGCTAATGCCTTATCCATCCTTTATGAACTATTAAAAGATGATCAAGTAAATGGTCATACCAAATTAGATCTAATTCAAAAATTTGATAAAGTCTTTGCTATCGATCTTATCAAAGAAGATGAACAAATCGAAGATGATAAAGAGATCTTATCCTTGATTGAAAAGCGTAATAATGCTAAAAAACAAAAGGATTTTGAACTTGCTGATTCTATTCGTAGTGAGCTTTTAAATAAAGGAATTGAATTAATCGATACTAGAGAAGGTACAACTTATCGTATTATTAATAACTAGTCATTATGACTAGTTTTTTATGTTATAATATATAAGGTGATCATATGAAGAAAACAATCATAATTATTATAATCATTCTTCTCGTAATTGGGGGATTTCTTTATTTTAAAAAAAGTCCCGAAACGAGTAAGGAACCTAATGTTTTCTTCTTGAAGAATGATGATAATAAATATCTTTTATTTTCGGAAGATGGTAAACGTTTCTCTGATGTGGTATATGATGATGTCTTAGATTATATCTTATCATCAACCCTTGTATATCGAAATTCTTTGGTGTCTATCATCGATAAAAAGGGTAAGGAACTAGCAGGACCCAATGAATATGATGATATCGTTCGTTATGCCGCCTTCTATAAAGCAACTAAGAAAGATAAGAACTATCTCTTAGATAATAATGCTAAGGTTATAACGGATGTCACTACTAAAGAAATATATAATTTTAAAGGTGCTAATAACTTTGTAATCGTTGCTGATAATGATGAATATATTATCTATCTATATAATGGTAAAAAAATCAAAACCTTTAAAAGAATCGATGATAATATACCTACGGTCAATGCCTTAGATAATGATGTATCAATATATTATAATGAAGAACTGATCATCTTTGATGCTAATAATGGCCAAATATTATATGATGATAAGAGTGATTATCAATATTGTATCAATGATATCAAAGATGATATCTTACTTTTAAATTCTTGTTCTACTAAAGACATTATTTATAAGATCTTAAAGGATCAAAAGATGATATCTCTAAGCGATAAATGTTTGGAAGTATCTTTAAATGATCAAGCCTTAGAGTGTACGATGGATGATGGTTTATATCTTTTAAATAAGGATTATGAATCAAGTTTAAAGATCGAAGGGGTTAATTACCGAGATGAAAATAATTATCTAAAACAAAATGGGGAAGATGTTGAAATCTATGAAAATGGTAAAAAGGTAGATACCATTTCCCAAGCATCTTTAGTAAATAATGGTTATCAAAGAGATGCTTATTATATTATTTTAAAGGATAATCTTTACTATTACTATGACGGTAAAGAAGAGGTAATATCTGAGGGTTATGATGATGCTAAATTATTCATGGATAATGATCTAGCTCTAGTTAAAAAGGATGGTAAGGAATTCTTAATCGATCGTAAAGGGAAAGCTGTTACCAAAAAATATCAAAGTGTGGCGGTATATCAAGACTTCTATATCACTCTTAATGAATCATATGGACTTCTTAATCATGAAGGTAAGGAAATCTTAAAGGATATCTATGATGAGATTACAATCCATGATAATAACTATGCTTTGATTACGAAAGGTAATCATCATTTACTCTATGATATCGATGAAGCTAAAGTCTTAGCCGAAACTACTAGTTCGATTGAAATAGCAAAACAATATTATAAGGTTGATGATACCTATTATACATATAATGGGGTAGAGATTTATAAACAAAATAAAAGCGAATGATTCATTCGCTTTTAGCTATTTAATAGATAGTTCATATATTTATTATATGCTTCTTCTAAGGTACTATCATGCCATTTAAATCCATTATCTTTTCTTAACTCGATTAGAGCTTCGGTTTCCATCTTGGTTCCACCTTCATCTAATTTCTCTTGAGCTAAGGTTTCGGTAATCTTATCTTTAGCATCATCTAATGATGCTTTTTCTTTTTCATCTAATTTTAATATTACATGATATCCATAAGTTGTTTTAACTGGTTTACTAGAATATTCTCCTTTTTTAAGAGCATAAGCAGCTGTTTCAAAAGCTTCTACCATATCACCCTTATTGAAATAACCTAAGTCTTCATAAGTAACTGAATCATCACTTTCATATTTTTTGAAAGCATCTTCAGCTTTTGTACCAGATTTAATATCCTTCTTGATAGCTGCAATGATATCTTCTGCTTTCTTCTTAGCTGTTTCATCATCAGCACTAGCAGAACTTTCAGGTTTTACTAAGACATGAACACAGTGGATGTCACCAACAGTTTCTTTCTTATAGTAATCTTTAATTTCCTTATCCGTTACTTTAGTCTTAGCATAATCCAAATAAGCTTTTTGTTGTAGATAATAAGTTCTTTGAGAATCTAAGTAATCTTCCATAGAAGCAAATCCACTTTGTTGTAATAAACCAAGTAGGGTTGTTTCATCAGGATAGTTATTACGTAAAGATGTTTCTAGGTTAGATATATAATCATTAATATCTTTTTCCTCATCCTTATATTTCTCTGTTAGAATTTTATTATCTATTTTATCAAGAACGATTTGCATAGCATAGGATTCCTTCATATCTTCCCATACTTCATTAGCACTATATTTAGTTCCATCGCCTAATTCTACTAAAACTTCATCACCATTGGATAACTTAGGAATGCTTTGTCCACATCCAGCTAGTAAACTAGTTGCCATTACGATAAGCAATAACTTCTTTTTCATCTATTTTACCTCCCTAACAATCAAGATTATATCATATATATTTTTAAAATAATAGTTTTAAAATATTAGTTGTATTATTAATATGGTTTATTTTCCTTAAAAATAAGGACTTATTTCGAAGATTTAACAAAATTATCTAAAAAATTATATCTTTCGACATTATTCGACAAAATATCCCTGCGTAATCATTTATATTATTAACATAGGGAAGGGTGATTAAATGTATCATAGATTAACTAAGAAGGAGATAAGGGCTTTTATTAGAAAGTATTTAAATCCCTTTGATGATTATACGCAAAATATTACCGAGATTAGTAGTATTAAGTATAATGATGTCACGGAATATTTAATCAATAATCGATACATTATTAAGGTTTATGCAAAATAAACCTTCTTTTTTTATCCATTATGCACCAAAATGATGATTACACCATAAAATAAAGTGAGTAATGAAAAGGAGGGAGAATAATGAATAAATGTTGTAATAATATTTCTGGAGCTGCATTTATCTTAGTACTATTTATTTTACTTATCATCATTGTAGGGGCTTTCTTATAGAGTGGAGGTGAATAAGATGTGTTGTAATTCTCAATCCTCAAATAATACATGTAATGGTAATATAACTAATAGTTTCTTTATTATATTGGTTTTATTTATCTTACTTGCTATTATTGTTAGTGCAATTTATGCATATTAAGAGGCGTTGTCCTCTTTTTATTTTAAAAAAATATGGATGGGTTATGTTATAATTAGGGTAGCAAGGTGATTTAAATGAAAAAAGTAGTAGATGGTAATAAAGCATGTGCTGATGTGGCATATATCTTTTCCGAGGTTGCTAGTATTTATCCGATAACACCTAGTAGTACGATGGCTAGTGAGATGGATATTTTAGCTAGTAAGGGAGTTAAGAATTTATTTGATGATGAAGTTAATGTTGTGGAGATGCAAAGCGAAGCGGGAGCTGCTGGGGCAATGCATGGGGCATTACTTGCGGGTTCCTTAAGTACCACATTTACGGCATCCCAAGGGCTTCTTTTAATGATTCCTAATATGTATAAAATGGCGGGAGAGTGTTTGCCAGGGGTTATCCATGTCGCAGCTAGAACAGTAGCAACCCATGCCTTATCGATTTTTGGTGATCATTCCGATATCTATGCCGCAAGGCAAACGGGTTTTTGTATGCTTTGTTCTTCGAATGTTGAAGATGCTTCGAAACTAAGTGCTGTAGCGCATTTGAGTGCCATTAAGGGATCCTTACCATTTATTCATTTCTTTGATGGTTTTCGTACTAGTCATGAAGTTAATACGATCGATACTTTATCAAGGGAAGAGATTATCTCTTTGATCGATTATGATAAGATTAAAGAATTTAAAAGCCGTTCCTTAAATGTTGGTTCTAATATGCAAAGAGGAATGAGTGAAAATGAAGATATCTATTTTCAATCGGTTGAAGCCCGTAATAATCTATATGATGCGATGCCAGATATCGTTAATGAATATATGATGGCCATCAATAAGATATCTGGGTCTTACTATAAACCTTTCAATTATTATGGTGATCCATGTGCTAAAAATATTATCGTTGCTATGGGTAGTGTCTGTGATACGATCAAGTTGGTTATCGATGATTTGAATTCCTCTGGTGAACATGTTGGTTTGATCGAAGTTCATCTATATCGTCCATTCAGTGAAGAATACTTCTTAAATGTCTTACCAAGTACGGTTAAAAAGATTGCTGTCTTAGATCGTACGAAGGAAGCGGGAAGTATTGGGGAACCCCTATATTTAGATGTTTGTGCTATTTTACGTAATCGTGATATTACGATCGTTGGGGGAAGATATGGTTTATCTTCTAAGAATACTACTCCGGATCAAATCTATGCGATCTATAAGATGCTTGATACGAAACCTAAGGAACACTTTACGATTGGCATCAATGATGATGTTACTAATCTTAGTTTAAATATCTTACCATATCGTTTGAATCTAGGTAATGAAGAGATCAAGATCTATGGTTATGGTAGTGATGGAATGGTATCTGCAAGTAAGGATATCTTACATCTTTTAAGTGAAGAAAGAGACGTTTATGTTCAAGGTTATAACCAATACGATTCCAAGAAGAGTGGTGGGGTAACCATCTGTAATCTGCGTTTAGGTCATAAACCTATTAGAGCACCTTTTTATGTAACGGACCCGGATATTTTGGTCATTACAAAGGATGAATATCTTTTCAAGTTTTCGATGCTTGATGAATTAAAAAATAATGGTATTTTATTAATCAATACCAAACATCGTGATCTAGATTATTATTTACCTAATGAAGTTAAAAAGCTTATTGTTACAAAGAATATTAAGGTTTATACGGTTGATGCTGATACGATTGCGGATAACTGTGGTATCAAGGGTAAGATAAGTAAGATTATGGAAACGATTATCTTATCATTGATGGGTTATCCTCATGTGATCGATGCCGTTGGTAAGACGATCGAAGAGATGTTTAAGACCAAGGGTGAAGATATCATCAAGGGTAATAAACTTGCTATCGTCTATGGTATGGATCATTTGGAAGAATATCAAGATGGTTTACATTATTTTGATGAAGAAGAAAAGCCACTTACGGATCCGATTGCGAAGATGAATGCCCGTCTAGGTGATGAGCTTAAAGTTTCTGAAGTGATGGATTATCGTGATGGGGCTTTCCCGTGTGATCTTGCTCAAAAGGAAAAACGTCATATTGCCAATATCGTTCCGAAGTGGGATAAGGATAAATGTAGTGAATGTGGAATGTGTAGTTTGGTTTGTCCCCATGCCGTTATTAGACCATTCGTCACGGAGGATACCAAGGAAGGAATTCCTTTAACTGGCAAGGATGGGTATAACTTCGTCATCAAGGTTAGTGAAGCTGATTGTACGAGTTGTGGCTTATGTATCGATGCTTGTCCAGGCAAGGGTGGAAGTAAAGCTCTAGCATTTGGTGAGTATGATGAGAGTGTGGCTAAGGAGGCCGCTTCATGGTTTAAAAATCATAAGAATCCCGAAGAATTATTCAATCGTTTTACGATCAAGGGAAGTCAATTATGCGAACCCCAATTTGCTTTCTCGGGTTCTTGTGCTGGTTGTGGAGAAACTCCTTATATCAAACTTTTAACGCAACTATTTAAGGATAAGTTGGTCATTGCTAATGCTACGGGTTGTAGTTCTATCTATGGTGGTTCAGCACCATCAACACCATATGCGATTCCTTGGGCTAATTCCTTATTTGAAGATAATGCGGAATTCGGTTATGGTATGCTTCTAAGTTATAAAACCTTACGTAATCGTATCCGCAAGATTATGGAAAGTTCTCTTCAAAATGAAAAGGAAGAAATTCGTGATCTCTATACCTTATGGCTTGAAAACATGGATAATTTTGAAATTACGATGATGGTTAAAGAGAAGTTAATGCGTAGCAATGTTAATCCTTTGCTTCGCGAGTTAATCGATTATATTCCAGCTCGTAGTGTTTGGGCTATTGGTGGCGATGGTTGGGCTTATGATATCGGTTTTGGGGGCATCGATCATGTCTTATCGAGTGGTGAAGACATCAATATTCTCGTCTTGGACACTCAAGTATATTCGAATACTGGTGGTCAAGCTAGTAAAGCTAGTCGTTATGGTGCCGTTGCTGGTTTTGCCGATAAGGGTAAGAAGACCAAGAGTAAGGATTTATTCCGTATCGCTCTTAGCTATCCTGATTGCTATGTCGCTAATATCTCTTTAGGTGCTAATCCAATGCAAGCCATCAAAGCTTTTAAGGAAGCTGAAGAACACAAAGGTCCATCAATCATTATCGCTTATTGTCCATGCATTGAACAAGGTATTAAAGGTGGTATGTGTAATGCCAATCGTGAACAAAAATTAGTTGTCGAATGTGGTTATCTAACTCTAATGCGTTATAATCCGGAAACCTCTAAATTAACCATCGATAGTAAAGAACCTAACTTCGATCGTTATGAAGAATTATTAGCTAACGAAGTTCGTTATAACAGTCTTAAAAAGAAAAATCCTTTAGAAGCTGAAGCAATTCTTGCTAATAATAAAAAGGAAGCTATGGAACGTTATAATTATTATAAAAACTATGCTAAATAGTAAGGTGTTATATGGCAGAAATTGAACGTAAATATTTAATAACGGAAGAAGATTTTTCCGAGTATCCTCATACGGATATCGTTCAAGGATATCTTAGTATTTCTCCGGAGATTAGAATTCGTAATGCTAATAATCAATGTTTTATAACCTATAAAAGTGATGGTGATTTAGTAAGAGATGAGGAAGAACGACCAATATCATTAGAAGTCTTTAATATCTTAAAGATGATGATTATTGGTAACTTTATCTATAAAACCCGTTATCATGTTCCTATAGATAATCACTTAGCTGAAGTGGATATCTTTAAAGAACAACTCCAAGGTTTAAAAACTGTTGAAGTGGAATTCTCTTCATTAGAAGATGCATCATCTTTTCCAAAACCATCATGGTTTTTAGAAGAGATAACGAATGACCCTAAATATAAAAATAAAAATTTAGCACAAGCATCTTTAAATGATAAAACCTTAGTAAAGAAAAATGTATAATGAATAAAAGATGAGTTTAAAATCTTAACTCATCTTTTTCTTTATGTTAAAATCTAAATTGTTCCCTAATAAATAGCAGTATCTTTTATTAGAAATAAATATCTATTAAAGGGAGAATTTTATGTTATATAATTATAATTACCGTTTACCAGTAATCAAAAGCACTTATAAATCGAATTATGGAAAGGGAAGAGAAGATATTATTAATCATGATGTCGAATATTATGATTTAAAGAAACATTCCTTAAAGATGCTTAATAAATCGATAGCCGTTTATGAAGATGTTATTAATAAATTACATAAGGTATCTTTTTCATCATTAATCGATATGGCTGGTAAGAACGAACATTTTAAAAGAATTATCTTAGAAGAATTAAATTTAATCGTTGAAGATCGTTATCTCAATGAATTAGATATCGTTACGATTGAACATTACTTCAAAGATCGTAAAGAAAAGATGGAAATCATTCGTGATAGTAAACAGTTCGATCATGAAATGGTTCTACTTGCTAATCAAGCAAAGAAAAAGGTACCAAATAAAAAGAAGAATCAATCTTCTTCAAAGAGTAAAGAGATATCGACATCTAAAGAAGATGCCATCTTGACTAGAGTAGGTATCGAAAATGTTTGATAATATTTATCACTTTCGATATTAGCAAGGAAGGCTTTTGAACATCCCATCTTTTTGGCAACCTCATCCTTACTTAAACCTTTTTGTTTACGAATCTTTTTAAAGTTTTTACTTACTAAGAAATATACGTAGTTTTCATCATCCTTCTTAAACATCATATCACCTAAAAATATTATATCATGATGTTATATTTTTGGCATAATAAACCATAATATTAATGGTGAAGAATATGGCAAGAGTATTGATGGTAGTAGGTTCAAGAAGAGAAGGTAATTCCTATCATTTAGCAAATATAATAAAGGAAAGATTAGGAACTAATCGTATTAGTGCCGATGTTATAACTCCTGGTAATCAAAGAATCTATCTATGTACGGGATGTATGGATTGTGATCAAAAGGGTGTTTGTGATTTTAAAGATGATATGGAAGATAACATTGCTAAGATTAAGGATGCTGAAGTTATCATCTTTATCAGTCCTACGAGATGGAATACCTTATCAGGTGACTTAAAGATCTTTATGGATCGTTTAAATCCTTTATATAGTACTAAGGGATTAAAGGATAAGAAGTTTATCTCTTTAGTAATTGGTTCTAAGAAACGTAATGAATATTCCTTAGATGGAACGATGACTTCCATTACTTCCTTTATCGAAGCTTGTGAAGGTAAACTTATATATAAGGATTATTTCGATGAATGTTTAACTTTTACGGATATTTTAAAATGTCCCGAACATATCGAAAGGGTTTGTGATAATATTATAAGTATTTTGGAATAATTCAATCTGTGTTATAATGATAATGGTGATAGTATGGCATCAACGATTATTCATTTAGCAGTAGCAAAGAGAGTTAATGATGAATTAAACCTTCCTAAGGACGCCTTTTATTTAGGAGCAATTGCTCCGGATATTGCAAAGACGATTGGGATTCCAAGAACTCTAACTCATTTTGTAACTGGTCCTATTTTAGATGAGAGTGATATGCCTTACTTTTTAGGTAAATATAAAAGCTATTTAAAAAATCCTTTTGAACTCGGTTATTATGTTCATCTTTTAACGGATGAATTATGGTTTAAGGAATTTATTACGAATTATATTCATGATCATGGTATAACGGATAAAGAGGGAAGGAAATTGGATTTGGATGCCGATACCATCAAGATGATGCTTTATAATGATTACACCAATCTCAATAGTAAAGTCTTATCTTATTATAATATGGATCTTTCATTATTCTATGAAGATATCCAATATCCTCAAAGTCATATCGAAGAGTTCAAGGATGAATATTTTCCCATTCTTATAGAAAAGATGGGGCTTATCAGTCAAAAGTTA
>CANQQK010000043.1 GCA_947626015.1 uncultured Bacilli bacterium
AAGATTTATAAATTACAAGAAGTTGTTAATACTATTTGATTATTCTTTTGTTGCACTTGATTTTTTAATTAATAAATTAGAAAAGGGATATATTGCTACATATATCCCTCAACATATATCTTAAATCGGTATAATTTATTTTCATAACCCGTCGTATTTTTATCGATCCACATGCGAATCTCGATATCATCGGTCGTTGATGAATCAAATTCCGAAGAATAGATTAAGATCTTACCATTCTTTAAAGAAGCATTTCTTAAGGCTTTAATACCACCATCTTTACTACTTGATTTAACATTATAAAGAAAGACATTACGATCTAATAATAAATCTTTGCTAACTTCATCATTATCTTCAACGATATAGATGTTATATTTCATCATATCATGATTAACACTATTGCTTGAAAGCGATAAAGTTATTGGAGTTAGATTCTTATACTCGCTCATATCGGATAATGTAATGGCATTGAAGTTATCGAGATTACCATAGTTTACCGATAAAGTAGCATTACCACGATAAAGAATGCCATTAACATCATTGCTCATAACATAATAATTATATGTCGAATAAGTACAAAGACAAAACATTAAAAATAAGATAACGATTAAAGATACGATCGTTAAATCGGAATGTTTCTTTTCTACAATCATATTACAAAGACCATCGATATGATTTAAATATAATTCATTGGTCGTTTTATCTAAATCATCAAGATTAACATATTCGTTATATGATTTAACCAATTCTTTGAAATAAAAGGAATCATTATCATGATATTTTAACATGATATCTTCAGCACGATTTAAAATCTTTTTATTCTTTTTCATATTATTTTTTCCTATTCAATTTATTTGCTTTTTCCACCAAAGCTCTTAATTTTTTATTTTCTTCGATCTCTCTAATATCTTCGATTCTTTTATATTCAGGGATATCTTCAATCTCTTGTTTAATCTTAAAGATTTTAATAAGTTTAGCCGTATCGATAAGAATGATACCTAAAGCCGGAATAAGAATAACGATTAACCATCCTAATCGACTGGACATAAAGAACTGTAGTTTACCAAGACTAGGAATAACCTTTTCGACCTTACCAACGATATTATCGAATGTTATATAACCATCATCAATCGTAGCATTATTATCACCCTTAGTTACGATACGATATTCTCCATCAACCTCCGTAATATCATAGATTCGGTGAGTTATCGTATAACCCCCAGTATTATATACATCAGAATAGAAAGTAATAATATCCCCTTTTTTAAGTTCTTTAGGACTATTAACCTTAGAATCAATAATAACATCATAGACCTTAATATTAGGTTCCATACTCGGACTTACAATCGTAAAAATACTGATTAAAGGACGCGTATTATTTACCTTAGCAACTTGACTTACAATAATGAAAAAAACAAAGAAAACCGCAATCATAAAAAGAACTATCAAACATAAATATGATAGAATCTTGATCAACATACCAAATATCTTTTTAATCGTTGCTAATATGTCTTTCATATAAAGGTCTCCTATTATTTATTATATTAAAAATAAAAATATAATTCAACAAATAAAAAAGACCTTTCGGTCTTACTTACTTGGTTGATCAACAACGATTGTTGCATTAAAGGTCTTATCAACTGCTGGATTACCTTCACTGTTAACATATTGAATATTTAAAGTATAGGTATGCTTAGCACCTTTAACTGCTGGTCCAGCAAATAATCCACTACCAAGATTGATCGTTGTTTTACCAGCTGGAATAGCTACTGGTTCACTAGTAGCTACAATCGTTGAACCATTAGAATTAACATTCTTACTAGTAATAGTATATACCAATTCTCCTTCAGCATAACTATTATCATTAACAACCAATTTAGCATCATAATTTAAATTGGTTGAACCGGTTACATAACCTGTTACATTGATATTACGAGATGCTAATACGGCATTAGCAGCAATATTATTTCCCCCAACTATCGAACTATTGCAATCAGTAAATATCGTACCACTTGTTACCTCAATGGTCTTTGGAGACTTACTATTAGGAATCGTTGCATTAAAATAAGCAAATGTTGCTCCAACAACTGAAACTAGTAATGTTGCTACTGCTATAACTGTTAATAGAATGATGTTACCTTTTCCACTATTCATACTTCATATCTCCTTCATAACTACTCTAACTACTTTGATTTTACCATTTTCTATTAAAGATAGCAAGAATTAACATAATACAAATAAAAAAACACAATATTTCGATTGTGTTATAGATGCTTAGTTAAAGTCTTTGGTTCCTCTGGTTGCTTTGGTTCTTCGTCGCTTAAAGATGCAATAAGTTCATCGATCTCTTCCTCAGGTAAAGATTCGATATAAGCATCACTCATTTGTACAGAATGAACTTGTCTTTGATAATCATCAAAAGCAGCATCTCCAGAATTAATAATAGCTGTACCAATGGTTACGACACTAGTACCAACAGTTGATGAGATAACATCATCAGCATTCGATACGGTATCAGTACCTAGCGAAGTCGTATAGGTACCACTAACACTCGTTGTACTATGTAAGGTTGATATTGCACCACCAAAACTAGCTAAATTAGCAAATAAATGTTGAAAAAATAATGATATAAAATTCATCTTAATCCTCTTTTCTACTCAATACTAACCTCTTCTTTTGCTTTTGCGCCAAGGCTAGTAATGCTTTTCTTTCCTCTTCGGTTTCCATAACGCTTATTGTATCATCAATACTAGGAATATTACTAGAATTTTTTAACAATTCACAAATTTTTTCGGAAGCCTTACCATATTTTTGATAATTACTACGATAACTTCTCTCCGTTTTCTTTTGAAAACTATTTTGTCTTCTTTCATTATTAAATCTTTCTAAATTATAGTTTTGAAGATTAACACATTCGAAATTAATAAATAATGCTAATACTTGATAGATACTAAGAATGATTAACAAAGATGATGATATCGGAAAGATAAAACTTCCTAGAATAATCGCAATTAATGCCCCAATATTATAGGCTATTCCCTTCATATGAACATCTTTATTAAACTCTAATTGTTTAATAAATTCACTAGGATATTCCATATTACAATGATAATTAATATTCTTTTTCATATAGATCTCTTTACGATAACGCATCTTAGAAAATTTTTTCTTTTCATTGTATTCGGAAATCCTATCCTTATGAAGATAACTTAAAAGACGATATTTAAAATCGATTAAGGCATCAATCTTTCTTTCAATATTAGGTATCTTATCTAAGAGCTTATACTTTAATTTTTCAATCTTAAAGACCACATTTTGGAATACTTCTGCTCCTAGTAAACGATATAACTTTAGACGTTCCATAACCCCTCCAAATTGCGTTTATAATAACATAAAACAAAAAAAGATACAACCTAAGTTGTACCTTGAAAAGAGAAAATAATTTTACGTGTGAGTTTGAGTTTATATAAAATCGTTGTATAGGATTTATAGCATTTCTCTTCTCGATACCATATTATATGATAAACGTGAATTTTATATGAATTTTATATGAAATTTATCTATTTTATCTTAATCTTAAAATAAAAGGTTGTATATTCGTTGATTTTTGAATCAATTCCATATTCAAAATGATGATTTTCTAAGATACCTTTAACGATTGAAAGACCAATTCCACTACCAATAACATTACGTTTATGACGTTTGTCCTTTTTATAATATTTATTCCATACCAATTTCTTTTCTTCTTCAGGAATACCTTTACCACTATCGGTAATTCTAACGACATAACAGTCTTTTTCCTTCTTTAAAGAAATCTTAACTGTTAGATCATCACCTGTATGTTCAATAGCATTATTGATTAGATTATAGATTACTTGATTAATCTTTGATTTATCAGCAGAGATGATAGCCGTTTTGGGTAGATCAAGTTCAAAGATATAATGTTCGGTTTCTTTGATGATATCATAACGCTTCATAATATCTTTAATATCTTCAACGAGATCATATTCTTCGATATTTAAAGTATCAGCACCAGCTTCAATCTTGGAAAGATCTAAGATATCATTTACTAAACCATTTAAGCGATCCGTTTCTTCAATGATAACATTTAGATCACGATCCATCTTCTTTTTATCTTTATAAGATAAATCTCTTACCTTTTCCGCATAAGCTCTAATCATCGTTAATGGGGTTTTTAAATCATGACTGACATTAGCAAGTAAATCTCTTCGAAGTTCACTCGTTTCATTCATCTCACTAGCAGCAACCGTTAAAACATCTGCTAACTCATCTAATTCAGCAATATTACTCTTTTCAAATTTAACATTATAATTACCTTTACCCATTTCTCTTGCAGTATTGATAATATTAAGGATTGGTTTATTGATCTTCTTAGAAAGATATATCGATACGATAATCGATAAAACGATTAAGAATAAAACGATATAGATAAGATTTCTTTTTAAAATCGTTGATGCAACATGAATATCTTCAAGCGTTGTATTTAAGAAAACATATGATCCATCATTTAAATTAACCGAATAGATGATACTTTTAGTACCAGTCTTTGGAGCTACAACTTTAACATAATTCATATCACTATTGATGAGTTCAAATTTCTTACTGATAATCGTTTGATTATTGCTTGCTAGGATACAACCAGGTCTTCTAATATTATATTCGATAAGATCAGTTTCGGTATATAATTGCAAACAAACCTCATTTTCACTAGCAATACTTTCCATATATTCCGTAATATTATCTTCATTATCTTTAAGACCTTGAGCTAATTGTTTAATATTATTCATTTGATAAGCTTCATAATAATATTGTAAGAATTGAATTTGTAATATCCATAAGGATAAGATAATAACTGTTGAGAATAAAGTAAAATATAATAAAGTTTTTAAAGTTAAATTATTTCTCTTCATATTCAAACTTATATCCTACACTTCTAATGGTTTTAATGGTCTTCTTATAAGGACCTAATTTATTTCTAAGTAATTTAATATGAGCATCAATCGTTCGATCATCAGCATCATATTCATAACCCCAAATATTCTCAATAATCTTTTCACGTGATAAAGCAATATTAGGATTTACTAAAAAGAGTTTTAATAGTTCAAATTGCGTATGAGTCATCTCAACTACTTTATTATCGATTAATACGGTATGTGATAAGGTATTAAGTTTAATATTACCAACAGAAATAATATCATCTTTCTTTTTTCTCTTAGTAACAGCTTTAATACGAGCAATCAATTCTTTAGGAGAGAATGGTTTTGTAACATAATCATCAATACCAAGTTCAAAACCTTGTAATTTATCATATTCCTCAACACGAGCTGATAACATAATAACCGGAATATCTTTAAAACTTTTAATCTCTCTTATAGCTTGATAACCATCCATATGTGGCATCATGATATCCATTATAATAACATCATAATCATTATCTTTAGCTAATTGAATAGCTTGTTTACCATCAGATGCTTCATCAACTTCATAACCTTCATTAACCGAATAATCTTTAATTACTTCACGAATTAACTCCTCATCATCAACTACCAATATACGCATATTATCACCTCGATTTTTATCTTATCAATTTATTATGAAAAACCAAAGAAAAAGGAGAATTATTCTCCTAAATCAACATTATGATAAACATTAGTAACATCATCGATATTATCAAGTAAATCCAATAAACGTTCAAAGACTTCCTTATCTTCACCTTCTAAGGTAACCTTCTCTTTAGCATACCAACCTATTTCATCTAAAGTATATTCAATATTAGGAATCATACTTTCAAGTTCATCTTTAATCTTTGATGAATCAGATGGTTTAGCAGTTATAATAACTTCTCCATCTTCACTCTCTAAATCGATAATTTCAATTCCTTTATCTAAGAGTTCCATCATAATATCATCACCATTAGTAGCTTTAAAACCTATCAAAGCTAAATAATCATAATTATATGATACTGAATTGGTTACACCTAAACTCTTATGACATTTATTAAAAGCTTCTCTAACAAAAGATACCGTACGATTAACATTATCGGTTAAACATTTAACGATTAAAGTAGATGCTCCAGGACCAAATCCTTCATAACTTAGTTCTTGATAATCATCACCATTATTACCCTTAGCTTTATCGATAGCACGATTAATAATATCACTAGGTACTTGTTGATGTTTAGCTTTTTCAACTACTCTTCTTAAATGAACATTGGTTTCTACTTCAGGATTACCTTTAGCAGCTAAAAATATTTCCTTAGCAAAGGTTGAATATAATTTAGCTTTAGCAGCACCTGTCTTTTGAATACTAGCTTTTCTTACTTCATAAGCTCTTCCCATGAAACTCACTTCTTTCTTTAATAATTATAATAATTTTTCTTAAGTATTACAACACTAAGAAGCCTTATTATAAGGAGAATTTACTAGGATTACTTACAATATCACTAGTTAAGATTAATTTCTTTTCTTTAGCACCACTATGTCTTAAATCCGTATACATTGCTCTATCAAGTTTAGTAAAAGTATGATCGATGGCTTTATTTAAACCACGAGCACCATTTTTTTGAACGATAGCATATTCAACTAAGGCTTCGATAAATGAAGGATCCCATGATAGATCGGTTAAGAATTGTTCATGATATCTTTCAACCTTTCTTAATAAAGGACTATTTTTCGAAGTTAAAAGGATCTTTGCTAAAGCATCTTTATCTAGATCGCGATATTGACATACCAAAGAAAATCTTCCTAGTAATTGATCGATTAAACCATATTTCATCAAATCACTTGTCGTAATCTTGGAAACACTTTCAACCGTTTCACTAGTATTAAATCCTAGAGATTGCTTTTTCTTCTTAGCTTCATGGATATCAGAAAAAGCTCCAAGACCAGCTATGGTCATAAAGGAGGTATCGATAGTTGCACCACTTAAGCTACTACCTCTTTTTTCTAATTCAAAGTTATATTCAGCACCCTCAATAAATTTTAATAATTCATATTGAACATTGACATCGGTTACATCATTACCTCTTCCGGCAAGCTTATCGATTTCATCTAAAACCAAGATGGATCTTTCAGCTACCGTACGATCTTTATGGGAATTATAATATATCTTACGACATATATCATCGATATCCTTACCAACATAACCAGATGCTGTAAGTTGTGTACAATCAAACATCGTAAGAACGACACCTAAATATTCAGCTATTAAACGAAAGGTTTCAGTCTTACCAGAACCGGTAGGTCCAATCGAAAGGATTGCTTTAACATCACGATAATTAGTAGCTGAATAATTCATGGCAATCGTCGTAACAATATCTTCAATGATTTCATCATTTTCGATGATTCTTTCCTTTAAATAACGTTCTAGATCTTCGTTATCGATAAGTTCTGGAGTCAAAGATAAATGACTTTTAGGAGCCTCAGCAGGACTTGCTACTACTTCTTCTCCTAAACCTAAATCGTCTTCAACCTCCTCAAATCTTTTAGATATGGAACCTTGAATCTCGCTGGATATATTTGCATAATCCGTAGTATAAACTCTAACCAAACCATTATCAACCAATGCAATTAAAAGTTGACTAGCAATATCGATATAATATTTAGCCATTAAAGATTCGACTTCATCCATTTGATATTCCATTGCTAATTGTTCATAGGAATCCATAAAAGCATAGAACTTTTCCACATTAGGATCGGTTAAACAATCAAAGTTTTCGATACTCGGAACATGGTATTCACCATTTTCACTATTAAAATAACCATTTTCATCGATCTTACCCAATGCTATTTCTAAAGGCGTTATTGTATAAGTATTATTTTGATTATCGTATCTTGTACAGATTATTGCAATCTTATTATTAGGTTCACTAGATACTTTTTTTGCCATATTTTCACATCCATCACTTAGTTTTTTATAATAATACATTATGGGTTTTCTTTCAATAGATTTATAGAAAATAATAAGCAAAAATAAAAAGATAAGCTAGCTTATCTTTTATTTAAAATCTTTCCAAAGAGACCTTTTTTTGGTTCTTTATTAACGATTTGAATATTGAATAATTCAATGTAATCTTCAACACTAGTAGCACCATTGGTTACAACGAAACGTGCTAAGTTATTGACGATGAAATCATCAGCAGATATTTGACCTTCTGCAGTCGTAATCGTTGCGGTTCTTGGAATAACTCCTAAAACATTATATTTCTCTAGATAATCATATAAGGTAATCGTAGCTCCATCAACATCTACAACAGGTTGTGCTAATGTTACTTCTGGAGTTGGGAAGAAACTATATTTATTTAAATCCATACTCTTTGAAGCTTCATTACCAACTTGCATCATGGCTTGGGCTTCACCAGGAGTTAAAGGATTTTCAATTGGTTGAACTTCTACTGGAGAATCGGTATACATACCAGTTCCTTGCTCTTTACCATTTGCTCCTTGAACTGGTAATTGTTGAATTTGAGCATCACTTCCAGGAGCAGCAGGTGCAAC
>CANQQK010000044.1 GCA_947626015.1 uncultured Bacilli bacterium
GATCATCTAATAAAGGTAACTGTTCAAAATGAACATCTATCAAAGATTGATATTATCGAAGGAAGCAATGAATATCTGATAACATATTCTTAAGGAGGGTTAGATGAAAAAGTTTGTCAATATATTAACCTTAAGTCGTTTACTAGCGACCCTTTTTCTACCGATTATCTGGCATTATTTAAAACCATTATATATCGTTATCTTTGTGGCTTTGGTTTTACTTACCGATGCCATTGATGGTTATCTAGCACGTAAGTTTCATGTTATGAGTTTGTTTGGTTCCTTGCTCGATAGTATTGCGGATAAGATCTTTGGCATTGCTCTTCTAATCGTAGCAGCAAATGTGGATTCCTTATTTTATATCTTGGTTATTCAAGAGGTTTTAATTGCATCCTTAACGATTATTGCTGCTACTTTAGGAGCCACGACTAAATCGACATGGCTTGGCAAGATTAAGACTTGGATCTTAGGTATTGCTATCGTCTTATGTTTAGGTACATACTTTGATATGGGAAGATATATCTTTATCTTTAGCATTCCTTATTTGAGTGATGCATCGCTTTTCATCGCTTGTGGTTCCGAAGTCATCGTCTTTGCCGATTATCTTCGTAACTTCTTCTTAGAGATTAAGGATAAACATGCTAAGATTAAATATGAGTTAAAGAAGGATAAGGATCTATTTAAAGCTTTATTCGATACGGAGTATTATCTTAAGAATCGTGATAAACCCCTTTATAAACTTTTACTAAAATAAATTGTTTACAAGAAATTATAAGTTTGATATACTATATTTACAGATTTAAGTGGGCAGAAATTCCCACTTTTGTTATTGTTTGGGAGGAAGTATGGATAGTATTTTAAAAAAGATTGATGAGATAATCCAAAAACCGATGCAAGAGATGGGAATCACTGTTGATAGCGTTACCTGGGAAGTCGAAGGTAAATATAATTATTTAAAGATTATATTGGATCGTGATATGCCATTAGATATCGATACGATCGTTGATGCTACGAATAAGATCAGTCCTTTATTAGATGAATATGATCTTATCGATCAAGAATATATTTTGGATATTTCAAGTAAGGAAAGGAATGATTAAGATGAATGGTAAAGAATTTATTAAAGCTTTAAAGAATATTATAGAAGAAAAGAATATTGATGAAGATGTTGTCTATGATGCCATGGAACAAGGTTTGATAACGGCTTATAAGAAGAATTATGATTCTAAAACCAATGTTAAGGTTTTAATCGATCGTAAGAGTGGTGAATTTAAGGTTATCAGATACTATGTTGTTGTGGATGATTATATCGAAGGTGAAGAGTCCGTAGATGAAGAGGGAAATATCACTTATTTAGATCCCGAGATCAATGAGGATGCCCAATTACTTCTTGAGGATGCCGAAAAGATGGTTCCAGGAATTAAAGTTGGGGAGACTATCGAAGAAGAGGTTACGCCAAGAGACTTTGGGCGTGTAGCAGCTTCTACTTGTAAGCAAGTCGTTACCCAAAAGATTAGAGAAGCTGAACGTAATTCCATCATTGCTGAATTTGCTGATAAGCAAGATGAACTTATGGTGGGAACGCTTGCGATGGAAGATGTTAAAAACTATTATGTCGATCTAGGTCGTACCCGTGGAATCCTACCAAAGAGTGAGATGATCCCAGGTGAAGAGGTTAAGATGGGTTCTTCAATCAAGGTTTATATTTCAAAGGTTGAAGCTAATAATAAAGGACCACTTGTTCTATGTACTCGTAAACATTATGGTTTCGTTAAACGTCTTTTTGAAACCGAGATTCCGGAATTACAAGATGGTACTCTAGAACTTCATGCTGTTGCTCGTGAAGCTGGTGTTCGTTCTAAAGTTGCTGTATCTTCAACCAATGAAAGAGTCGATGCTATCGGAACTTGTATTGGGGAAAAGGGTGCGCGTATTGCTTCCATCCTAGCTGAACTTAATGGCGAAAAAATCGATTTAGTATTATGGAGTGAAGATAATGCTGAATTCATCAAGAATGCCTTATCACCAGCCAAGAATGTTATCGTTAGCATTATCGATGATACTAAGACCCGCGAAGCTTTAGCTATCGTTGATGATGATAATCTAAGCTTAGCTATTGGTAAGAAGGGTATGAATATCCGTCTTGCTAGCAAGTTAACCAAATTTAAGATTAATATCAAGACCATGAGCCAAATTCAAGAGGAAGGTAATCAATAATGAAGAAATTACCGATGCGTACTTGTGTAGCAACGAAAGAAAAGCTACCTAAGAAAGATCTTTTACGTATCGTTATTCATGAAGGTAATGTCAGTATTGACTTAACCGGTAAAGCAAATGGTCATGGTTGTTATTTAAAAAAAGATGCGGAAGTTATTAAGATGGCAAGAGATAAAAAGATCTTAGATCGTGTCTTAGAATGTCAAATTGATGATAGTATATATGAAGAATTATTGAGTTTAGTAGATTAAATGGAAAGAGGTGGTACTCATGATGAGTGTTCAAGATTATGCAGAAGATATGAACTTTACTGTTCAAGATGTACTTAATAAATGTAAGGAATTAGGAATCAAGGTCAGTAGTAAAGATGAAATGTTGGATGATGAAGCAATTATCATGCTTGATAATTGTATGAATCTGATCAACAGTGATGCTGAGCTTAATTTTGAAGAAGCAGATGCAATCGATGATGTTGTGGAAGATATTATGTTAGATGATAATATCAAATCGATCACCAATAACCATACTGTTTCTAAGGAAAAGGTTAAAAAGAATAAAGATGTTAACCTAAATAAGGAATATTTAAATAAGAAAAAACAAATCTATAAGAATAAAGAAAAACTTCAAAGCAATGTTAGTAAGGATGATTCCATCGTTTTATATCGTGAGAATATGAGTGTTGCTGATCTTGCCGGTGCGATGGGTATCGATGGTGTAGAACTTGTTAAGAAACTTATTTCGATGGGATTGATGGTTAGTTTAACGCAATCTATCGACTTTGAGACGGCGGAAATCTTAGCTAGTGAATATGGTAAGACTTTGAAGAAAGAGGAAACGCAAGATATTACCAACTTTGAAGAGTTTGAGATTATCGATGCGGAAAGTGATCTTTTACCACGTCCACCAGTTATTACCATCATGGGACATGTCGATCATGGTAAGACGACCTTACTTGATTATATTCGTAATTCGCATGTCGTCGATGGCGAAGCTGGAGGTATTACCCAACATATTGGGGCTTACCAAATCGAATATAAAGGTAATAAGTTAACATTTATCGATACACCAGGTCATGCGGCATTTACGGAGATGCGTGCTCGTGGTGCTAGTGTAACGGATATCGTTATCATCATCGTTAGTGCTGAAGATGGGGTAATGCCGCAAACCAAGGAAGCTATCGATCATGCTTTAGCTGCTAATGTCCCAATCATCGTAGCTGTTAATAAGATCGATAAACCTAATGCTAACCCTGATCGTATCATGACGGAGATGGCTGAAGTTTCAATTACTCCTGAAGAATGGGGAGGAACGGTTCCATTCGTTAAGATATCTGCTAAGACGGGTGAAGGTGTCGATAAGTTAATCGAAACCATCTTAGCGATTGCCGAGATGCAAGAATTAAAAGCTAACCCTAATCGTTATGCGATTGGTACTGTTATCGAATCTAGAATCGATAAGAATATGGGTGGTGTTGCTTCTATTCTTGTCCAAAACGGAACCCTACGTTTAGGAGATCCTATCGTTGTTGGTACGACTCATGGTCGTGTCAGAACGCTTAAGAATGATTTAGGACGCGATATTATTTCTGCTGGTCCTTCAATGCCAGTAGAGATTACCGGTCTTTCCGATAATCCCAGTGCTGGTGATAAATTCATGGCTTTCGAATCCGAACATGAAGCGCGTGAGATTGCTAATAAACGTTTGATCATTGCTAAGGAAGCTAAGAATAAGAAACCCGTTCTATCATTGGATGAATTATTCGCTCAAATTCAAAGTGGTGTTAAAGAGATCAATGTGGTCTTAAAATGTGATGTTCGTGGTTCGGAGGAAGCTGTTCGTAATTCCTTAGAAAAGATCGATGTTGAAGGTGTTAAGATTAAAGTTGTAAGAAGTGGTATTGGAACGATTACGGAAAGTGATATTGTTTTAGCTAATGCTTCGAATGCCATCGTTATTGGTTTCAATGTTGTACCTTCTAATAAGACCAAAGAGGTTGCTAAGGAATATAATGTTGATATTCGTCTTTATACGATCATCTATAAATTAGTTGAAGAGATGGAACAAGCCATGAAGGGTATGCTTGATCCAGAATTCGAAGAGAAGGTTACTGGTACTTGTGAAGTTCGTAAGTTATTTAAGTTCTCGAAGGTTGGTACCATCGCTGGTGTTATGGTAACGAGTGGTATCATGAAGAATGGTGCTAGTGTTCGTATCATTAGAGATGGAGTTATCATCTATGATGGTAAGATATCTTCGATTCAAAGAGAAAAAGATGCCGTTAAAGAGGTTAAGAATGGCTTTGAATGTGGTATAACGATCGAAGGATATAATGATATTAAAGAGGGCGATGTCTTCGAAAGTTATGAGATGGTTGAGGTGAAAAGGTGAGCGTAAAGATCGAACGCATCTCAAGTGATGTTGGTAGAGAACTTGCAAGTATCATGCTTTTAGAAGCTAAGGATGAAACCCTTAAGCATGTTACGATTACCGGTTGTGAAGTAACAAGTGATCTTGGTTTAGCACGTGTTTACTATACCTATATGGGTGATGAAGATTTAAAGGATGTCCAAAAGAATTTAGAGGTCGCATCCCCTTATTTAAGAACCGTTTTAGCATCTCGTATTGAACTTCGTCATACTCCGGAATTACGATTTATCTTTGATGATTCCATCGAATATGGTCAAAATATCGAAAGAATACTAAACGAAATAAGAGATGAAGAAAAAGAATAAATCTTTTTCTTTTTTGTTATAAGAGGTAAGTTATGAAAAATATGATATTAAATATTAATAAAGAACCTAATATGACCTCCAGAGATGTCGTTAATAAAGTTAGTAAGATTTTAAATATTAAAAGAGTTGGTCATACGGGAACCCTTGATCCTTTAGCAACGGGAGTTCTTATTATAACGGTTGGTAAATATACCAAACTCAATGAAGATTTAATGAGTATGGATAAGGAATATATTACCGAATTTAGATTAGGTATCTTAACGGATACCTTAGATATTACTGGTAATGTTATTAGGGAAAGTCATTATGAAATCGATGAAGTAAAGCTTAAGAGTGCCCTAAAATATTTTGAAAGAGATTATCTTCAAGAGGTACCTTTATATTCGGCCGTTAAGGTTGATGGCATGAAACTCTATCAATATGCAAGACAAAATAAGGAAGTTACCTTACCATCAAAGATGGTAAGTATTAAAGAGTTAGAACTAATAAGTATTAATGATGAAATCATTAAGGTTAGATGTAAGGTATCTAAAGGAACCTATATAAGAAGCTTGATTAGAGATATTGGTGCCTATTTAAATACCGATGCTACAATGGTGAGTTTGATAAGAACCAAACAGGGGATGTTTGCTTTGGAAGAATCTATAACCCTAAAAGATCTTGAAGATGGTAATTATAAATCTTTGAAGATCGAAGATGTTTTAGATGTTTTAGTAATCGATAATTATGAAGAGATGAAGAATATTTATAATGGGGTTAAGGTCAAATATGATAGTGCTTCCAAGTATCTTTTATTTAAAAAAGATGGGGAAGAAGTTGCTCTATATAAAAGGGATGGGGAATACTTCCGCATGCATATTCGTTTAGATACTTAAATTATGTCAAAAGACGCATATAATTATTGTCAATGATATCTGATAGTTGTTATAATATTAAGGTGGACGAAAGGAATGAGAAAAGTGAAAAAGTATGTTTACTTATTTACCGAAGGTAATGCTGATATGCGTAACTTACTTGGTGGTAAAGGTGCTAACTTAGCGGAAATGACTAATATTGGTTTACCAGTACCACAAGGTTTTACGATTACAACAGAAGCATGTACAGCTTATTATGAGGATGGAAGAGAAATCAATGAAGAAATCCAATCTCAAATAAATGAATATATCGGTAAAATGGAAGAGATTACAGGAAAGAAGTTTGGTGATAAAGAAAATCCTTTACTAGTTTCTGTAAGAAGTGGTGCTAGAGCATCAATGCCAGGTATGATGGATACTATTTTAAATTTAGGTTTAAATGAAGAAGTAGTAAACGTTTTAGCTGAAAAGAGTAATAATCCAAGATGGGCTTGGGATTGCTATCGTCGTTTTATTCAAATGTATTCCGATGTTGTTATGGAAGTCGGTAAGAAATATTTTGAAGAATTAATCGATAAGATGAAGGAAAAGAAAGGCGTTAAACAAGATGTTGAATTATCTGCTGATGATTTAAAAGAATTAGCATATGAGTTTAAGGCTGAATATAAAAGTAAGATTGGTACGGATTTCCCAGATGATCCTAAAGAACAATTGATGGGAGCTATTAAAGCCGTATTCCGTTCTTGGGATAATCCTCGTGCTAATGTTTATCGTCGTGATAATGATATTCCTTATTCATGGGGAACTGCTGTTAATGTTCAATCAATGGCTTTTGGTAACATGGGTGATGACTGTGGTACTGGTGTTGCGTTTACTCGCGATCCAGCTACTGGAGAAAAGGGTTTATTTGGTGAATTCTTAACCAATGCTCAAGGTGAAGATGTTGTTGCTGGTGTTCGTACCCCAATGCATATTACCGAAATGGAAACGAAGTTCCCAGAAGCATTTAAGGAATTTAAGAAGGTTTGTGAAACCTTAGAGAGTCATTACCGTGATATGCAAGATATGGAGTTTACGGTTGAACATGGTAAGCTTTATATGTTACAAACACGTAATGGAAAACGTACAGCAAAGGCTGCATTAAAGATTGCTTGTGATTTAGTAGATGAAGGAATGCGTACTGAAGAGGAAGCTGTTCTAATGATCGATCCAAGAAACTTAGATACGCTATTACATCCACAATTTGATGATAAAGCTTTAAAGGAAGCAACACCAATTGGTAAAGGTTTAGGAGCATCTCCTGGAGCTGCATGTGGTAAGATTGTCTTTACTGCTGAAGATGCTGAAAGAGAAGGTATCGGTGGTAAGGGTGAAAAGGTTATTCTAGTAAGACTTGAAACCTCACCAGAAGATATTACCGGTATGAAAGCAGCTCAAGGTATCTTAACCGTTCGTGGTGGTATGACCAGCCATGCTGCTGTTGTTGCTCGTGGTATGGGTTCATGCTGTGTTTCTGGTTGTGGCGATATCGCTATGAACGAAGAGAAGAAGGAATTCACCTTAGCTGGTAAGGTTTATCATGAAGGAGATGTCATCTCTATCGATGGTACAACTGGTAATATCTATGATGGTGCTATTCCAACAGTTGATGCTAAGATCGTTGGTGAATTCGGACGTGTTATGGCATGGGCTGATAAATATCGTAAGTTAGGTGTTAGAACCAATGCCGACAATCCTCGTGATACAAAGAAAGCTGTTGAGCTTGGTGCTGAAGGTATCGGACTATGTCGTACGGAGCATATGTTCTTCGAAGAAGAAAGAATTCCTGCTATTAGAAAGATGATCCTTTCTGATACTGTTGAAGAAAGAGAGAAAGCTCTTGATGCTTTAATTCCGTTCCAAAAGGGTGACTTTAAAGCTATGTATAAAGAGTTAAAGGGCTTACCAATGACGGTTCGTTATCTTGACCCACCTCTACATGAATTCTTACCAAAAGAGGATAAGGATATCGAAGCCTTAGCTAAGGATATGGGTATTACTGTTGAAAAGTTAAAACAAAAATGTGATGAACTACATGAGTTCAATCCAATGATGGGACATCGTGGATGTCGTCTTGCCGTAACTTATCCTGAGATTGCTAAGATGCAAACCAGAGCTTTGATGGAAGCTGCTATCGAAGTTAAGGAAGAGGAAGGTTATGACATCGTTCCTGAAATCATGATCCCTCTAGTTGGTGAAGTTAAAGAATTAAAGTTTGTTAAAGATATCGTTATCGAAACTGCTGAACAAGTTAAGAAGGAAAAGAATTCTGATATGGAATACCATATTGGTACCATGATCGAAATTCCAAGAGCTGCTATTACAGCAGATGCTATTGCAAAAGAAGCTGAATTCTTCTCATTTGGTACTAACGATTTAACCCAAATGACTTTCGGATTCTCAAGAGATGATGCTGGTAAGTTCTTAAAATCTTATTATGAACATAAGATTTATGAACAAGATCCATTTGCAAGAATCGATCAAACTGGTGTTGGTGAACTTGTAAGAATTGCTGTTCAAAAGGGTAAGGAAACAAGACCTAATATCAAGTTAGGTATCTGTGGTGAACATGGTGGCGATCCATCAAGTGTTGAGTTCTGCCATAATATTGGTTTAACTTACGTATCTTGTTCTCCATTTAGAGTACCTAT
>CANQQK010000045.1 GCA_947626015.1 uncultured Bacilli bacterium
AATGATCCATACTTTTTTGCAACAACTTTATCACATCTTTTAAAGTATAACTTTTCAGATGAGGTAAAGGATATCTTTAGAGAACTTATATCTTTAATCGATAGCGCTATTGTAAGACGTTCTGTTCGTTTCTTTACCGAGGAAGAAAGCAAAAAATATTATCAACTTATCGATAATTTAGAATATCTTATTCCGGCTCGTGATGAAGATGTTATCCGTTTAGCAAATGCTTTTCGTAATAAGATTAAAAACTTTAGTATTCCGGTTATCAATAATTTATCGGGATTATACCACACGACTAATAATTTAAAAACATCCCATCTAACTTTAGATGAGTGTATACAAATACAAGATGATCGTCGTTATTATGCTAATCAATTCGTTGATTTTGCAATCTATAAAGTAGATCCTAAAAGTGGAGCTAAAAAGGTGCAAGAACGTAATCTATTTGATCTAGGTATCTTCTTAACCAATTATGATGAATATGAAAATATGCTTCAAAATCAATATCATATTCCAAGTGAAGATGCCATTTATGAAGATGACGATCATGAAGAATTCTTAGAAGAGGAAGACTTTAAAAGAATGCATACAACTAGTGAAGATCAAGGTATTACCTTAAGAATGACGGATATGAAAAAATATCCTAATAAATGGTGATTAGATGGAAGAATATATTGAAAAATTTCTTGAATATATCCGTATCGAACGTAATTATTCGGATTATACTGAGACCAATTATCTTTTAGATTTAGAGACATTCCAAAATTATTTGGCTGAACATCATATCAATTTTAAGCATATAACATATGATAATATCAGTCGTTATATGCAATATCTAAGCCATGATAAAAAGGAAAAGAGTACAAGTATCAATCGTCATTTATCAGCTCTTAGAAGCTTTTATAACTATCTTTTAAGAGAAGAAATTATTAAAGATAATCCCTTCAATCTAATCAAAGGCCCTAAAAAAGAGATGCGTTTACCGAATTATATGAAATATAATGAATTCGAAGAGATGATCGATGCTTGTGGGGATGATGATTTAGGTATTAGAAATTGCGCTATCTTAGAGTTATTACTTGCTAGTGGAGCTCGTATTGGGGAAATCATCAATATAAAGGTTAGTGATATCGATTTTAGTAATCAAGAGATTAAGGTTTTAGGTAAAGGTAATAAGGAGCGAATCTGTTTCTTTAATGAGCATTGTAGTGAAGCTTTAAGAAATTATCTATCGACATCGAGACCAAATCTCTTAAAAGGTAAGAGCAGTGAATATTTGTTTATCAATCATATTGGTGGTCATCTTACCGATCGGGGAATTCGTGATATCATCGATAATATTATCAAAAAGTGTTCCCTTAAGATTAAGGTAACACCTCATACTTTTCGTCATACCTTTGCAACTATGCTTCTTAATGAAGGGTGTGATTTAAAAAGTGTTCAAGAGCTTTTAGGTCATGTTAATCTAAGCACTACTAGTATTTATACGCATTTAACAAATGATCGTATTAAAAGCGTTTATTTGCATACTCATCCCAGAAGTAAAAAATAATTATTGAAGATATAATCATCGACATAATAACAGACACTATCAACGGTATAATTATCTTTAATCGATAAATTGATAGCATAGGTTACCTCTTCAATAATATTTTCGGAAGTAATATCGCTTAAGAAGGCATCATTGAAATTAAGTATCAATGATTTATCTAAGATCTCATAATCGGTTAACTTCGTTTCGGAATTGATATAACTTATTAAATTACTGGAATAGATAGATGAACTTTTTAGTTCATCTATTATTATTTCAATCTTTTCTTTTTCATCATTACTGTATTTAGTAACGGGTTTATAATAGATATAATCATCTTTATTTGCTAAATAATAGATCGTTGTTTCATTGATATTATTCATCGATTTCAAGTCATATTCCTTATTGATTTTAAATTTACGATCAAGCACTTCATCTAAGTGCTTTTTAGTCTTAGGAAGTTCTTTTAGTCTTTCACCTTCAATACTTATTTTAACGCCTTTAACTTTTTCTAAAGATGTTAAGGTATAGATGATTGCTTCAATCATTCTTTCCTCGTATTTTTCTTCGATATTTAATATATCGTTCGAAAAATCTAAGGACGCAATACCATCTTTTAGGGAAGAATTGAGGAGTGTGGTATTTTCCGGAATAATAGCTTTAAAACCCCTTTGGATAGCGATAACTTCATCACTATTAATGGTTAAGACCTTAATCATCTCTTTGATTAAATCTTCATCCTTTTGGGCATTATATCGATAATCCACTCTAGCTAAGTAATCATCTTCATCCAAGAGATAGATTACTCCAGAATCCTTATTCGTTTTAAAGACGATCTCTTCTTGTCCTTTTTTAGGAAATATTATTAAAATACCAATGATCAGTAAACAACATATAACTAAAGATATCTTTTTAAATATTTTTCTTTTTAACATAACAACACCTAATAAACTATATGAAATAAATATAAAAAAAGTCGCAAATTGCGACTTAATTCAATTTTAATTCTCCAAGTTTTATCAGTTCAATTATGGCATGATAACGGGTATTAACTTCTAATTTTTGCATGACATTAGAGATATGATTTCTAACCGTTTTATCACTAATATTTAACTTTTTTGCGATATCTTTTGTCGTGTTATTAGCAATTAAAAGTGTAAATATTTCTTTTTCTCTTGGAGTTAACAAAAACGTATTCATTTTCATCCTCACTTTCATATATCTAACTAATATATTTTATGTTGAATATATGAGTAAGTGCGGTTTTTATTTAAATTTAACAGTGATGTAGTATTCGTTTCCTATCTCTTCATTGACCTTTTTTATTATATTATTCGCCAAGGCATAGGAATGTTCCTTATTAATAATCGTAATCTTAGCATTGTTATCCTTAAGCTCTACAAATGAAGATACTTTAAAACTATTATTGATGATTCCCTCTAGCTTATCTTCTAAGGATTTGGTCGTATTTAGAAATTGTAATCTTTCATAAGCATCATTCTTTTCATCGATAGTTTTAGCGGAATCAAGCAAGATATTTTGGAGTTCTTGGACATCGGCTAGATGTTCTTCTTCTTTAGTAACTCGCATCGCAGTTAGAATTTCACTTTCTTCAATGTTTAGTGATACTTCTTCATCACTTCCATTATAGGAAAATACTAAAGCATCTTTTTCATTTGGTAGTGCAATATAATAGATAGCTAATACTAGTATGATACTAGATAAGGTTAAAAACCAGAGATTAGATTTATTAATCATATATATCCTCCATTACTGTTATATTATATTTTGATGAACCGAATTTATTACTAAATAAATAATAAGATAAATTTGATTAATGCTATTAATAATCTCATAATAATTCCTTTCTATCTCTTCCTCATAATACATGTACAAGTTTTTCGTGAATATTACTTTAAAAAATTTTTTTTCAAAAAAAAGAAGTAAATTAATCAAAATATTGGTACATGTATTATGAAGGGAGGAAATGATGAAAAGAAGACTTATCATAACTCAAGATGAAGCAAGTGATTGTGGAGCTTGTTGCTTGCTTTCAATCATTAGATATTATGGTGAGGATGCATCACTTGAAAATATCCGCATGTATTCAGAAACCACTCATAGTGGTGTAAGTGCTTTAAATCTAATTAATTGCGCTAAAAGATATGGTTTCGATGCTAAAGGTTTAAGGGTTGAAAGGATACCTGATGATTGTTTACCCATTATTGCTCATGTCAATATAAGCGCATCTCTTTCTCATTTCGTCGTTATCTATAATATAACGAAGACATGTGTAGAAATAATGGATCCTTCAGTAGGTATGCGTTCCTTAAAAATAGATGATTTTTATCAAATATTTACCGGGAATATAATTCTTTTAAGTCCCAAGAATCTGATTCATGAAAATATCAATAATAAAGCGATAATCAATTGGATTAAAGGTATTTATCTAAAGGCAATTAAAGAAGTATTGTTTATTAGCATTACCGCTATTTTTACCCTTTCTCTTTCACTAACTATTAACCTTTATATAAATATTGCTTTACTTCTGAATAATGGTTTTAATTTATTAATCATCTTTCTTTTAGTGCTGATGATAAAAGAAATAATTAATTATTTTATTACCAATAAAAAGGAAAACTTAATCAAGAGATGCACTAATGAAATATTAGAAAACTTCTTTATACATATCTTTAGACTTCCTTTAAAATATGTACATTTAAAAGACCCCGGAGAAATCGTTAAGAGATGTCATGAATTAGAAGCTATCAGTTCTTTCTATATTAATTCAATTCTCAATATAGCAACAAATATATTAATAATATCAACCATATTCTTCATACTTTTTAAAATATTTTTCTTATCCTTTAATCTAACAATTATTTGTTTAACTATATATATGTTATTTGTTCTATATACCAACTTAAGAATTAATCGAAGGATTGATACGAATATCAATAGTTCAACATCTTATCAAGTAATGCTATGTGATTATATATCAAAGATTAAGAGTATAAGACATACTAATAATGATGCTTATTTTTTAAATAATTTAAGATCTGTTAGATCCAAGTATTTAGATGATGATATCTGTTTTAAAAAAAAGATTCATTTTAATAATATGATTAAGAATATTATTATTGGGTTCTTTATCCTCTTAAATAACTATTTTATTTTAAAATATTATTATTTAGGAGTTCTTAAGATTGATATGGTAATTGCAATTAATACGTTATTTGCCAATGCCTTGATGTGTATTCAAAATATTGAAGGGGATATACCAGGATTTATCTATTATCATAAGATACTTAGAAGATTAAATGAATTTATGTTTATTGAAGAAGATCGGGATGATTCTCATAAATTTATCGGGGGAAGTGTTTATGCTAAGAATCTAACCTATAGCTATAATAAACTTAATTCGTCCTTAAATATTCCTTCCTTATATATTGGATGTCATGACAAGGTTTTCGTTACGGGACCTAATGGTGCTGGTAAATCGACACTATGTGGGATTATTGCTAAAGATCTTCGTGATTATAAAGGAACGATTAAATTAGGCAAAAATGAATTAAAATCACTATCACTTCAAGATATTCATGAACATATCGGTTATTGTTCACAGGATGAGCAATTATTTATAGGTACCATTAAAGAGAATATTATTCTTGGAAGAGATGTTAGTGATGCTGATTTTAAGAGGGTATGTAAGATATGCTTACTCGATGAAATCATGGATCATAAACCATTCAAGTATGATACTTATCTCTATGGGGTAGGTAGTGAATTATCGGGAGGTGAAAGAAATCTTATCTTACTTGCAAGGTGTTTAGTTGCTAAAAAGGATATCTATATTTTAGATGAAGTTTTGGCAAACTTAAGCAAGAGCAAGGAAGAAAGAGTAATTCAAAATATCTTAAAGTATTATCATGATCAGATGATTATCTATGTGTCTCATCGTGACACAAGTAAGTATTTCTCAAAGGTTTTAAATGTCTAGAAAGGAGTAACAATGGAATTAACGACGGAGCAACTAATGGAGATATCCGGAGGTGGCATCAATATGGGCGTTTATCTGGCCATTGGTGGTCTTATTACCTTCATCATCGGGGTGATCGATGGTTATTTAAGACCACTTTCATGCAATAAATGATATTAGGTAATAAAGAATTATCGGCGATCTATGGTGGCGCAAGTGATATATCATTTTCACTACTTAATTCAATAACTAAATTGATTACAACTTTACTTGATCTGGGTCGTAATGTTGGTAGTGCCTTCCGCTATGCTTTCGGTGGTAAATCCTGTTAAGAAGAGACAATTCGTCTCTTTTTATTTGCCATCAATCAATAGTAAAGAAGCCCTTGAATTCTTTATTATGATAAGGGCTTATGATATAATTTTATTAGGTGAAACTATGAATAATAAGATTAAAAATGTTCTAACTAAACTGGAAGAAAATGGCTTTCAAGCTTATGTCATCGGTGGCTTTGTTAGAGATTTTTTATTAGGGATTGCTTCATATGACGTTGATATTGCCACCAATGCTCGTCCCAATGATATTAAAGAAATCTTTGAACTCAATAATAGTAATGAAGATAATTATGGTTCCGTAAGGTTTAAAGATTCTTTATATAATTATGATATAACAACGTTCCGTAAGGAACTTAGATATGAAAATCGTCGTCCGGTAGATTATGCCTTTATCGATAATGCTTCCGAAGACGTTAGAAGAAGAGATTTTACGATTAATTCCTTATATATGGATGCTAATGGTGATATCTTTGATATTGTTGGTGGTAAAAAGGACTTAGAAGATAAAATCATTAGGACCAATGGAAACATCAATGATCGTATGGTTGAAGATCCTCTAAGAATGCTTCGTGCAATTCGTTTTGCATCCGTTTTAGGTTTTACGATTGAAGATAATCTTTATAACTATATAAGACAAAATAAGCAATTATTGCGTACCCTAAGTTATAGTCGTAAAAAGGATGAATTAGAGTTAATATTTAAAGGTCAAAATAAGATGGCGGGTATTGAACTTATTAAATCCTTAAATATTGAAGATGCTCTTGATATTAAAATACCTGATAAACTTCTATATTCAAGTAATGCTTTAGGTATCTGGGCACAAATTGAAGTTGGTGATAAATATCAATTTTCGAATGCCGAAAAAGATAAAATAGAAAACATTCGTAAGGTATTAAATTATGGTATAATAGATAACGTCGTGTTATATGAATGTGGTTTATATGTTTGTATTATAGCTGGAGAAATGCTTGGTATGACAACAAGTTATATCAGTACTTTATATAAAGAATTACCGATATATTCCCCAAAAGATATCGGTATCGATGGTAATGATATAATTGATATCTTACATATTAAACCAGGGGAAAAGATTAAAAATATTATCTTTGATTTAGAGATCAATATTTTAAATGGCAAATTAAAGAATGAATATGAGGAATTAAAGAAATATATTCTAGAAAACTGGAGGTGATATCATGAATGAGGTAGTATATAAGACCTTAAAAGAAAAAGACTTTATTATGAAAAACTATTTGATTAGGGTAGCAACAGAATTAAAACTATCTCTAAGTGAAACCTTACTCATCATGTATTTTATGAATGAGGATGAACCAACCTTAGATTTAAAGAAGATTTCGGCATCGATTCATCTTACGGAAGATGAAATCATGGAAGCCTTTACGAAACTTAGTTCTCTCAATTTGATAACGATTGAGGTTAAGAAAAATGCTAGTGGAATGCGCAGTGAAATCATTAGTTATGATAATATCTTAAAGAATGTTACATCCGATATCACTAAGGATCATAAGGATGAAAAGAAGGTTGATCTATTCACCAAGATTGAAAACGAATTAGGTCATCTTTCAAGTATTGAATACCAAGTTATCGATGATTGGTTAAAACAAGGATTTTCTGAAGATATGATCGAAGAAGCCTTGAAGGAAGCTGTATATAATAACACTAAGAGTTTACGTTATATTAATAAGATACTTATTACTTGGAAATCTAAGGGAATTACTTCAAGAAAGGACTTAATTAAAGAGAATAAACAGGATGCTGAAGGATCACTACTTGTTGATCTTTTCGATAGTAATTGGTTAGATGAAGACTAGCAAAGAGATTTTAAAAGTCCTTGATGAAGAGTTTCCTAATCCTGAATGTCCTTTAATCTATCATAAAGATTATGAATTATTGATTGCGGTTATGTTATCCGCTCAATGTACCGATAAATGTGTTAATAAGGTAACACCCATCCTTTTTGCAAAATATGATTTAGAAGGTCTTAATAATGCCGATCAAGAAGATATCTGTGATATCATTAGACCTTGTGGTAATATGCATAAGAAGAGCAAATATATTAAAGATATTGCTAAAAATTTACTCGAAAAATATAATGGTGTTGTTCCCTGCGATCGCGAGTTTCTAGAAAGCCTTCCAGGTATTGGCAGAAAGACGACAAATGTTGTATTATCGACGCTCTTTAATGAACCATATCTTGCTGTCGATACCCATATCGATAGGTTTGCTAAGAGATTAGGTATTGCTTCCGAAAATGATGATGTAAGAGCAGTTGAAGATAAGTTATGTGCTTATTTTGAAACTATTGAAAGTCATGTAAAATTACATCATCAATTGCTATTTTATGGTCGTTATATATGTACCGCTAAGAATCCTAAATGTGAACATTGTAAGTTAAAAACGCATTGCAAATATTAATGCGTTTTTTGCTTTACAAAAGATAAAAATATAACTATAATAAAAACCATATCTTGAAAAGGAGGTACAGTATGAAAGAAAACTTACCAGTATTACTTTTAAGAAAACTAGTACTACTTCCGTATCAAGAATTGCGTATCGAACTTAACGTTGATCTTAGTAAGAAAATAATGGATTTATCTGAACAAGCATATAATAGTAA
>CANQQK010000046.1 GCA_947626015.1 uncultured Bacilli bacterium
ACAACGGTTGGTTACGTTATGGGTAATTACCATCCACATGGTGATTCATCAATCTATGAAGCCATGGTACGTATGGCTCAAGAGTTCAACCAAAGATATTTACTAATCGATGGTCATGGTAACTTTGGTAATATCGAAGGTGATGGTGCAGCAGCAATGCGTTACACCGAATCGCGTCTTTCGCGTTTATCTCTAGAATTATTAAGGGATATCCGCAAAGAGACCGTTAATATGGATGATAACTTCGATTTTACGAAGAAAGAACCAACTGTCTTACCATCAAGATTCCCAAATATTTTGGTCAATGGTACGATGGGTATTGCTGTTGGTATGGCAACCAATATACCACCACATAACTTATCAGAAGTTATCGATGGTTGTATTGCTTATATCAATAATCCCGAAATCGAAATTCCCGAATTAATGCAATATATTAAAGGACCAGACTTCCCAACGGGAGGTATTATCCTAGGTAATAAAGGTATTCGCCAAGCTTATGAAACAGGTCGTGGAAGCATTACAATTCGTAGTAGAGCAAGGATCGAAGAGAATGGAACTCATAGCAATATCATTATTGATGAAGTTCCATATCAAGTTAATACCCTTGAACTTAAGAACAAGGTTGCTGAACTAGTACATAATAAGATTATTGATGGTATAGCTGATTATCATACCGATCTAAAAGATGGAGTTAAGATCACTATTACCTTAAAGAAAGATGCTAATCCACAAGTAGTTTTAAACAATCTATACAAGCATACTAATTTCCAAACTAATTATGGAATTATCTTCCTAATGCTTGATAATGGTGTGCCTAAAACCTTGGGATTAAAAGAGATAATTGCTAAATATATCGATCATCAAAAAGAAGTTATCGTTAGAAGAACCAAGTACGATCTAGCGCAAGATGAAGCACGTGTTCATATCTTAGAAGGTTTAAAGATAGCTCTTGATAATATCGATGAAGTCGTAGCAATTATACGTGGTGCCGACGATGACGATGATGCTAAACAAAAGCTATGTGATCGTTTCGGATTGGATGAAGTTCAATCCAATAGTATCCTTGAAATGCGTTTAAGACGTTTAACCGGATTAGAGCGTGAAAAGGTTGAAGATGAATTAAAACAATTATTAATTGAAATCGATGAATTGAAGTCAATTCTTGCTTCAAATGAAAAAGTTTTAAACATTATTAAAGAAGAAATGTTAGAGATTAAGAAGAAATATGGTGATGAACGTCGTACATCAATCGATATGACCGCTATTGATTATATTGAAGATGAATCATTGATACCGGTAGAAGATATAATTATATCGATAACCGATAAAGGTTATATTAAGAGATGTACTTCTGACACTTATAAAGCTCAACATCGCGGTGGTGTTGGTATTAAGGGTATGTCGACAAATGAAGAAGATTACGTTAAGTATCTAATCAATTGTAAGACCCATGATGATGTCTTATTCTTCACGACAAAAGGTAAGGTATATCGTATTAGAGGTTATGAAGTTCCTCTTTATAGCCGTCAATCTAAGGGATTACCAGTTATTAACCTAATTCCAATCGAGAAGGATGAAAAGATATCTTCTGTAATTAAAGTAACGCCTTCACCAGAAGAACTAGAGAATAAATTCTTAGTATTTGCTACTAAAGAAGGAATTGTTAAGAAGACACCAATCGAAGAATACTTAAATATCAGAAACTCTGGTAAGATTGCAATCAGTTTAAGAGAAGATGATGAATTGATCGATGTACGTATCAGTGATGGATCATCATATATCATTCTTGGATCATCTGCTGGTCGTGTAGTAGTATTTAATGAAAGAGAAATCAGACCAATGGGACGTACAGCATCTGGTGTTAGAGGTATAAGCCTAGATGATGCTAAGTGTATTGGTATGGAAGTTGGTTTAGCTGAAGACAATCTATTGGTTGTAACTAAGTATGGTTACGGTAAGAAGACTCATATTAATGAATATCGTATGACTAAACGTGGCAGTAAAGGTGTTAAAGCACTAAATGTTACTGATAAGAATGGTGATATGATTGCTCATAAGATAGTGAATAACGATAAAGATTTATTGATTATTACCGACAGCGGTATGATGATCAGATTACCAATTGATCAAATATCTCAATTAGGTCGTGTAACTCAAGGAGTTAAGCTAATTAATCTAAAAGAAAACCAATATGTATCTACAATAAGTGTCGTAGATAAACAAAAAGACGAATTTGAAGAAATTGCAGACGAATCTAACGAAAATCAAGAATTGGAACCAACTCAACCGTAGGTTGAGAGCAAATTTTGAAAAAGTGGATACCTAATTTATCCACTTTTTTATATTCATTAATTTTCACATTCCAATGTTTCACGTGAAACATAGGTAATCTAAATTCGCCAAATTAAGCCATAATTCTTACACTAATAATATAATAATTAACCCTATAAATAGTTAAATTTGTGATCAATGTTTCACGTGAAACATTGATTTTTTATGTTTTTGCTTAAAAATAGATGATTTCTTAAAACAAATTTTGAATTTTTGTGTTGTTTACACTCTAACTATGTTTCACGTGAAACATATATTACCTTTTTATGGTTTTGATCAAACTAATAAATTGAGATTAAATTTTATTATAATCTTAGATTATTTACGAATATTGAATTTTCGATAGCAAAAAAACTTCTAATTTATTAAATTTGTATAAATTATCTATATAGTCTAATTAATGTTTCACGTGAAACATTGATATGTGTATTTTAACTATTTTATAAAAATTCATTGATTTTTAAATTTATTGTTTACACTACAATCAATTATTTATATACATTTTCTTTTACAAATACTATCAAATATTAAATATTCGTATACACTTTTCAAGCTTAACTATGTTTCACGTGAAACATTAGATCCTTTATAATTATTTTGATTCGTGTTTTTAAAACTTTATTTAACTTTTATTTTGATAATTTTTATTTTTTATAATGTTTTTATCATTTTTATATGTTTCACGTGAAACATTGAGATTTTTTTATGTGAAAATTTTAAATCTTATATTAGCAAGAAATGTGAAAATTATGTGAATATGAAAATTGTGTGAAAGAAAAGTCACTTTTTGAATTTTTGCATATATCGAATATTGGTTTTTTGGCTAATTTAAAGGCAAATTTTAAATATTTGCTCTCAAATTTCATATTTCTCTATTCATACAATTTTCACAAAACTTTTTTGATTGAAATATCTTATAAATATGATAAAATGTATTTGTGCAACGGTTATGATATAACCTGGTCAGAGTCGGAAGACAGCAGCCACATTATCCTCTAGTCGTGTGCACTTTTTTTGTGAGGTTAATATGGATGAGTATTTAAAGATTTTATTAGAAGAAGTAGAATTAGCTGAAAAAGAAAATGAAATACCTATTGCTGCTATTATAGTTAAGGATGGTAAGATTATTTCTAGATCACACAATTCTCGTATTTCCAGCACCTGCGTGCTTGATCATGCTGAAGTTAAAGCTATTATTGATGCTGAAAAATCTTTAGGTGATTGGCGCTTAAACGGGTGCGATTTGTATGTAACCTTAGAACCTTGCAAAATGTGCACAAGTATTATAAGAGAAGCTCGTATAGATAATGTTTATTACTTTATAAAGCGTAGTGAAAATAAAGTACAATTTTATAAAACGAATATATGTTCGATAAGTGATGAAAGCACTTCTTTTTATGTAGAAAAGTTTAAATCTAAAATGAGTGATTTTTTCAAATTAAGTGGTAAAAGATAAGGTAGTGTATGGTATAATTTAAGAGGGTGAGCATACTATGGAATACAAAGTTTTATATCGTAAATATCGACCTAAAAATTTTGATGAATTGATAGGTCAAGACAACATAGTTAAAATTTTAAGAAATTCTATAGTCCATAATAAAATAGCTCATGCGTATATTTTTACTGGTCCAAGAGGAACTGGTAAGACAAGTACTGCTAAGATCTTTGCCAAAGCAATCAATTGTGAAAATTCTGAAAATGGAATTCCTTGTGAGAAGTGTACAAATTGTATGGAATTTCTTACATCCCCAGATATCATAGAGATTGATGCTGCAAGTAATAGTGGTGTTCTTAATATACGAAATATGATTGAAAGTGTAAGTATTGCTCCTAGTATAGGTAAATATAAGGTTTATATAATAGATGAGGTTCATATGTTGACTAAGGAAGCATGGAATGCTTTTCTTAAAACTCTTGAAGAACCCCCGGAAAACGTTATTTTTATCCTAGCAACAACGGAAATTCAAATGGTTCCGATGACGATCTTATCGAGATGTCAAAGGTTTGATTTTCAAAGAATCGATCGTAGTTTAATTCAAAAGAATCTTTCACGTATTTGTGATTTAGAAGAAATAAAATACGATGAAGAAGCTTTAAAAGAGGTAGCTTTCTTATCAGATGGTTGTATGCGTGATGCTTTGAGTATTCTTGATCAACTATCTAAAGTATCGGATGAAATAACTGTTGAAGTATTAAAGAATAACTATGGTTTGATTACTAATGAAGAGATTGAAACTATATATACTCATGTTATTAAGAATGATTTAACAGCTTTAATGGAAGATATTGAAAATATGAAAGAATCCGGACTTGATGTTGGTATTTTGATCAATAAAATGCTAGATATTTTATTAGAAAAAGCCATTAATCTTAAACAAAAGAATGCAAGTGCAGCTGCTTTTAAGCAAGTTAAGAAATTGATTGAAGCTTTAAATGGTATCATTCCTAAGTTGAATTATAGTTCAAATGGGTATCTTTTATTGGAACTTGAATTGTTGGGTTTCATAAATGATGAGGATAACAAAATTATTTCCCGGGAAATAATCAACCTTGACACCAAATTTGACGTAAACAGTATGCTAAATAAAGAAGAAAATCAACAAATTTATAATATTTGCGATGATTTTATTAACATTAGAATCAATAATACCTTTGTTGGAGCAAATAAAGAAGCAAAAGTTAGTGCAACTGAATTATGGAATAATTTTAAAGAACATGCAAAAAAAGGAAATTTGACCGAATTCTTTAGTATTATGAAAAGTTCAACTTTGCAAGTAGCCTCTAACGATTATATTATTTTCGTAACTTCATCAGCTAGTATAAAGACGGTAGCTAATTCTAAGCTTTATGAATTGGAAACTAAATTTAATTCATTTGCTAAGACATGTTATAAAATGATCTTTATATCTAAAAGTGATTGGGATGAATTTATGAAAACGTATGATAAAACTAAGAAGTATATTATGGAAGATGAAAGTTCTTTCATTATAGATAATAAAGGATCAATCAAATCAGCTGAAGAGCTATTTGGTAATGATAAAATGATAATAGAATAGGGAGAGATATATATGAATATGAATAACTTAATGGCCCAAGCACAAAGAATGCAAAGGGATATTGAAAAGAAACAAAAGGAGATTGAATCTGCTGAATATGCTGGCTCATCTCAATTAGTAGATGTTGTTTTATATGGTAATAAGAAGGTAAAGAGCGTAACTATTAAGGATAAAGACAAGATGGATGCTGAAGACTTAGAAATGCTAGAAGATATGATTAAAATAGCTATTAATGATGCTATCTCTAAAATCAATGCTGAAGTTGAAAAGAAACTTGGAGCATATGGTAAATCATTAGGTGGTTTATTCTAATATGTTATATCCAGAAGTATTAAGTAGTGCTATAAATTCTTTTCGTAAGTTTCCTGGAGTTGGTGAAAAAACAGCAGAGCGTTATGCTTTGTCTTTGATGGAACTAACGGATGAAGAGATTGAATCAATTACTAAAAGCATTTCGGAATGCAAAAAGAATCTTCATAAGTGTAGTGTATGTGGTCATCTTACGGATAAAGAAGTATGCTCAATATGTGATGATCCATCTCGTGAGAAAAACTTAATATGTGTTGTTGAAGATTATAAAAGTGTTTTTATGTTTGAAAAGACAGGAACTTTTAATGGTAAGTATCATGTCTTAAACGGATTGATATCACCTATAGATGGTATCTATCCTGAAGATATTAATATTTCTACATTATTAAATCGTATCGATTTAGATGATCCCAATGCCGAAATAATTCTTGCTTTAAAACCTTCTATTGAAGGAGAGACAACAACTTTATATATTAAGAAGATATTTGAAAATAAAAAGGTTAAAGTATCAAGATTGTCTTATGGTATTCCGATGGGTGTTGATATCGATTACTTAGATTCTATTACTCTTGATCGTGCTTTATTGGATCGTAAAGAAATTTCATAGTTTTAAACAATTTTAATAATATTTAGTGGTGAAGATAATGAAAATTATAAAGAAGTGGCTCCTAAATATTATTTTTGCAGTTGTAAGTCTTTATACAATAAACCTCTTTACTATTAACTTTAATATTATGATTCCTTTGAATATCTTTTCAGTATTATTGGTATCTCTATTAGGGTTACCTGGTTTAGCGGTTTATTGTTTAATAATTATAAAATATATGTAGGTGATTATGAATATAGCAGAGTTAAAGAAAATTATCATTGAATCATTCAGTGAGAATAGAAATTCTCATGCTTTTTTGTTTGTTACTAACAATATTGATAAGTGTTATAAAGAAGTAGTAGATATCGTAAAAAAAATAAATTGTCCTACTAAAGAAGATAATTGTACTTGTAATATATGTACGACTATTTCTTCAGGTACGAATCCTGATTTTATTACCATTTATCCTGATGGTAAAGAGATTCGAAAAGAGCAAACGATGGAACTTACTGATCGTTTTTTAACTAAACCATTGATTAGTAAATATTCTACATATGTTATCGTTAATGCTGATAAGATGAATTCTCGTGCTGCTAATAAATTGCTTAAATTCGTCGAAGAACCTGAAGAACGTATTATCGGTTTCTTTATTACGGATAAATTAGATGGTATGTTATCGACAATACGTAGTAGATGTGAAATATATAACATGCGTTTTGGTAGTGATAATATTTTAGATCTACTAGGTATTACCGAAGAAGAATATGCCAGAAATTATGATTTTGCATTTGATTTATTAAATAAATTAAATGGTTCACCTAAATATATGTTAATGAGTGAATCTAATGCTTTTTCTTCTAAAGAAAGAACGGATATCGATATTATTTTCCGTATAATTCGCCAATTATATATATTTAAACTTGAAAATATTTCCATGGGACATTATAGTAATAATGAAGTTGTTATGAATATTATTGGTAATATTGTAACTGATGATATTAACGTAATATTAAAAAGAATTCATATTCTTGATGATATTATTGAAGATTTTAAGATGTATGTTATAAAAGATTTATTTATAAATAAATTCTTTCTATTATGGGAGTGATTTAGATGAATATTTGTAGTGTTAAGTTCAAGGATTTTGGTAAGAATTATTATTTTATATATGAAGATATGGTTCTTAATAAAAATGTTAATGTTGTTGTTGATACGGAAAAAGGAGAACAATTTGCTAAGGTTGTATCTGAAAGTGTTGATGATTTAAAGAATATTGATGTTGATAAGATGAAGAAAGTTTTAAGAGTTGCAACTAAGAAGGATTATAATACCTATTTAAAGAATCTTAAGGATGCAAAGGAAGCCCTTGAATATGCTAAAGGTGTTATTAGTGATGAAAAATTAGAGATGCGTTTAATTGAAGCTTCTTATACTTTAGATCGCAAGCAATTGACCTTTAATTTTGTTGCTGATGAAAGAATTGATTTTCGTCAATTGGTTAAAGAATTAGCTGCTAAATTTAAGACACGTATTGAAATGCATCAAATTGGTATTCGTGATAAAGCCAGAGATGTAGGTGGTATTGGTATGTGTGGAAGACCACTTTGTTGTTATTCCTTCCTTACTGGTATGGAAACCATTAGTATCAGTATGGCTAAAAATCAAAACTTAAGTTTAAATCCAACGAAGGTAAATGGTTGTTGTGGTAGATTGTTATGCTGCCTTGCTTATGAAGATGAAGTATATTCTGATCATCGTAAGGAATTACCTAAGATAGGTACCATCATGAAAACTCCCGATGGTGAAGGTAAAGTTGTTAGTTTAGATGTTTTAAATAAAAAGTATACGGTTTTAATCGATGGTGAAAATAAAGAATATGAGATCTGATGAATTAAACGATTTATATGATTATGATTATATGATCTATCAAAATCCTGATTATTTTAAATTCTCCATTGATGCTATTCTTTTAGCAGAATTTGTTGATATCAAGATGAATCAAAGAAAGATTTTAGATCTATGTACTGGTAATGCACCAATACCTTTAAT
>CANQQK010000047.1 GCA_947626015.1 uncultured Bacilli bacterium
CATATTGGTGATCATACTTCATTAAGTAATATTATTGGTCGTGATCTTATCAAAGATCCCGGACTTGATCGCACCCTTTTAGGTGATGGTATTGCGACCTTTGCTGCTGGTGCTTTAGGTGCTCCTGCTAATACGACATATGGTGAAAATACTTCGGTCGTTGGTCTTACCAAAGTAGCATCAGTATGGGTTATTGGTCTTGCAGCAATCTTTGCTATCATCTTAGGTTTCTTAGGTAAATTTACCGAATTAGTTAGTACGATACCTAATGCGGTATTAGGTGGTGTATCCTTACTATTATATGGTTTCATTGCCGTAAATGGTTTAAAGGTTTTAATCAAGAATCAAACCGATTTTGAAGATCCTAAAAATGTTGTTGTGGCATCAACAATGTTAGTTCTAGGTTTAGGTGGTGCAGCAATATCAATCGTTAGTGGTGACTTATCAATTACCATTTCTGGTATGAGTCTTGCTGCAGTTATTGGTATCATTTTAAATTTAATCTTACCTAATGAAAAAGGTTTAGAAGAAGAACCTAAAAAAGGAAGAAGGAAGAAATGAAAACGATTGCTTTAAATCATCCCTTAATCGAACATAAATTAACGATTCTAAGAGATAAAAATACCGGTACTAAAGAGTTTAGAGAATTAGTAAAAGAGATATCTATGTTTCTTTGTTATGAAGCATTTAAAGATGCTAAGCTAGATAAAACTAAGATTGAAACCCCAATGCAAGAGATGACATCTGGTAAACTTAATGAAGATGCTTATGCTTTTGTTCCGATCTTAAGAGCTGGTATGGGAATGCTTGATGGTGTTCTTAGTGTTATCCCTAATGCTAAGATTGGTCATATTGGAATGTATCGTAATGAGGAAACCTATGAACCTGTAAATTACTTTTTCAAGGTTCCTAAAGATATTGAAAAAAGAGAGGTTATCTTACTAGATCCAATGCTTGCTACGGGAGGTTCAGCAATCGATGCCATCGATCTATTAAAAGAAAAAGGTGTTAAAAGAATCAAATTCTTATGTCTTATCGCAGCACCTGAAGGTTTAAAGGTTGTTGAAGAAAAACATCCTGATGTCCAAATCTATTGTGCTAGTATCGATGATAAATTAAATGCTAATAAATATATCATGCCCGGTCTTGGAGATGCTGGAGATCGAATATTTGGTACTAAATAAAGGTATAAATTTTATACCTTTTTTTATTTTCACTAATAAGGGGATGAGTTGGTCCGATTGGTCCCGTAGGTCCTACTGATGGATTATTACAATTATTACATCCATAACGATTATTCATTTAAATATCTCCTTTCTATTATAATCTATGATTGTTTTGACAAAATGTATAATCAATTTCAAATAAAAAAGAGCTTTCGCTCTAGTTTTGAAATAATTTAATCTTGGTATCTAATATATAATCCCATTTCTCATAGGTTTCTTTTAAAACAGCAGGATCTAATTTTAAAATATCTCCTTTTAAAAAGAACTTAGTAGCTGTATCAATTACTTCCCAAAGATCCTTTTTTTCTTCGATACCTAAACTATTATTGTTAGATAAGTAAGTTGTTAAAATTGTTATTTTGTCTTGTATTGTCATATCTCTTATCTCCTTAAAATAATTTTATCAAAGGAGATTATTTTTTTCAATAAAAAAGGAGGTTATTTTTTTAAAATCTAACCTCACTAATATTAGTTTTTTCATTATATAGATCTTCGAACTTACCTAATCGCGTTAGGAACATTATCATACCTAAACCGATTAAGAACATTACTACAGAAACGATTTGCGCTACTTTAAAACCACCTAGCATTAAGGCATCCGTACGACTCATTTCGATGAAGAATCTTAAAGTACCATAGATCATTAGATAACAGGCTGTCATCATACCGACTTTGGTATACTTACCTCTTCTAACGATTGCTAAGACGATAAAAGCGATAAAACAAACGATAGATTCATATAGGAATGTTGGTGTATAAACAACGCCATCGATAACCATACCATTGATGATAAAATCAGGAATGTGTAAGCTCTTTAGGGCATTAATGGTTGTTGCTGCACCATGTGCTTCTTGGTTGAAGAAGTTACCCCAGCGACCAATGGCTTGACCAAGCAATAACGGAACAACGATAAAATCCAAAACCCTTAACGTTCGCACATTATATTTTTTGGTATAGATAATAATCGTAATCAAACCAGCTAGCAAACCACCATGAATAGCAAGACCTCCATGCCATACCTTAAAGATTTCTAAGAGATCATCACTGAACATTTCCCAGTTAAAGACGACATAATATAAACGTGCGCCGATAATACCAAATATCAAAGCCCAAAACATTAAATTAAAGATATAAGATCTACTCATACCAAATCTTTGGGCTTCCTTTAAGGTTAAAGAATAAACGACAAAGACAGCTAAAAGGATCAAGGCTGAATACCAACGGATTTCCAAACCTCCAAAACTTACAATTACCGGATTCATATTATCACTCCTAGTATCAATTATAAAATAATTAATCTTTTAATGCAATTACTAATCTTTCTTAAGCTTTTTCTTCAAGAATTCTCCGGTATAAGAACCTGCTACTTTAGCAACTTGTTCCGGTGTTCCGGTAGCAACGATCTTACCTCCACCATCACCACCATCAGGTCCTAAATCGATGATATAATCGGCTACTTTGATAACATCCAAATTATGTTCAATAACGATTACGGTATCACCATTTTCCACAATACGATTTAAGATAGCAAGCAATTTTTTAATATCATCGGTATGTAGTCCCGTTGTTGGTTCATCAAGAATAAAGATACTTTTACCCGTTGGTTTCTTTTGTAATTCCTTAGCAAGTTTTACACGACCAGCTTCACCACCAGATAAGGTTGGTGCTGATTGACCTAGTTTAACATAGGAAAGGCCAACATCCATCAAGACTTGTAATTTATTTCTAACCTTAGGAATACTTTGGAAAAACTCAATGGCTTCTTCAACACGCATATCTAAGACTTCAGCAATATTCTTACCCTTAAATTTAATATCAAGAGTTTCGGAATTGAAACGGGTACCATGACAGACATCACATGGAACATAAACATCAGGTAAGAAGTGCATTTCAATCTTTTTAACACCATCTCCCCAACAAGCTTCACAACGTCCACCTTTAACATTGAAAGAGAAACGACTCTTATCATAACCTCTAATCTTTGATTCCTTCATCTCCGCAAAGACATCACGGATATCATCGAATACTCCTGTATAGGTTGCGGGATTACTACGTGGTGTACGACCAATTGGATCTTGCGTTATTTGCACAACCTTATCGATATTTTCTAAACCAATAATCTCTCTATGTTTACCAATTACAACTTTGGAATTATAAACCTCTTTTTGTAAGGCTTTACATAAAATTTCGTTTACTAAACTAGATTTACCAGAACCTGATACCCCCGTAACACAGGTAAATGTTCCCAAAGGGAATTTAATATTGATATTCTTTAAGTTATTCTCTTTAGCACCCTTAACTTGAATAAAACTACCATTGCCTTTACGACGATGTTTAGGTACTTCAATACCTTCTTTTCCTGCTAGGTAACGACCCGTTAAAGATTTTTCATTTTTCATAACTTCTTGTGGTGTTCCAGAAGCCACAACATAACCACCATGTTCACCAGCAACTGGTCCAATATCGATGAGATAATCAGCTTCCATCATCGTATCTTCATCATGCTCAACAACGATCAAAGTATTACCTAAGTCACGCATCTTCTTTAAGCTATCGATAAGACGTGCATTATCCTTTTGATGAAGTCCGATACTTGGTTCATCTAAGACATATAAAACACCACTTAGCATCGAACCTATTTGGGTAGCTAAACGAATTCTTTGCGCTTCACCACCAGATAACGTTGATGCTGAACGTGATAACGTTAAATAATTTAAACCAACATTATCCAAGAAATTAAGTCTTGATTTAATCTCTTTAATAATTAGATTACTTATCTCTAATTGGGTCTTATTTAATTTTAAATTATCAAAGAAGACGATTAGATCTTTGATGGACATATTACATACTTCAAAGATATTTTTCTTACCAACTAATACGGTTAGTACTTCACTCTTTAATCTAGCACCCTTACATTTAGGACAGGTATTTTCCACCATATACCCATCGATCCAATCTCTAATCCAACCACTATTGGTTTCAATATATCTTCTTTCAAGATTAGTGATAATTCCTTCATATGATTCCGTTGTATAACGAACATTACCATTCTTAGATATATATTTAAAATTGAATTCTTGATTAGTACCAAATAAGATAATATCTAATTTATCTTTAGGAATATCTTTAATTGGTGAAGAAAGATCGATATCCAATTCTTTGGCGATCGTTAATAAACGATTGGTTTCAATATTATCATCAATAGTCATAGTTTTAATAGCACCATCTAAGATAGATTTATTCTTATCTGGTATTAAAAGATCGATAGAGATATGTTTTGTTACTCCTAAACCTTTACATGATTCACAAGCACCATATGGGGCATTAAAAGAAAAGATTCTTGGTTCTAATTCTACCAAAGAGAAATCACAATCGGGACAAGCATAGGATTCGCTCATCAATAATTGTTTATCACCAATAACATTGATAACGACTTTACCATTAGCCATCTTTGTAGCTGTTTCAATAGCTTCAAATAAACGACTTCTTTCGTCATTTGAAATAACGATACGATCCACTACGACATCAATATTATCCTTTTTATTTTTTTCTAAATTAATATCTTCAGAAAGATCATAGGTTTCGCCATTAACTTTAACACGGGTAAAGCCTTCTTTACGTAGAAAATCTAAGGTATCCTTATGGGTTCCCTTTTGACCATGAACGATTGGTGATAAGACTTCGATCTTCGTTCCTTCCGGATATGTTAAAACCTTATTGGTCATCTCTTCGATACTTTGACTACTGATCGGAGTATGATGGTTAGGGCAATAAGGAACACCAATTCTTGCAAATAATAATCTTAAATAATCATAGATTTCCGTAACAGTACCTACCGTACTTCGAGGATTATTATTGGTCGTCTTTTGGTCGATGGAAATACTAGGGCTTAATCCCTCAATGGAATCAACCTTCGGCTTTTCCGATCCTCCTAAAAATTGACGAGCATAAGCTGATAAACTCTCAACATATCTTCTTTGCCCTTCAGCATATATCGTATCAAATGCTAAACTAGATTTACCAGAACCTGATACACCCGTTATAACAACCAATTTATTCTTAGGTATTTCGACATCAATATTTTTTAAATTATTTTCTCTTGCACCTTTAACGATTATTTTATCCATATTCTTCACCAAATTTCTTTCTTATTCTACCACATTTTTATTAATTTAAAACCCTTTAAATAATATTTGAAATATTTATCTAATCATGATATTATACATTCTAATTTTGAGGGGGATTAATATGAAATATGTTTCATGGAATAAAGCTAAGATTAATGAACAATTAGCGATTTTAAATCGTTTATATCGTCATACTTTAGATGAAGATATTCTAAATGATATCGAATTATTACAAACAGCTAAATCTTATGAACTATCTCCCTTTCAATATGATGGAACATATCGTGATCAATTTATGGAAAGTGTTTATGCAATGGAAGATAATCAACCTTTCTTAAGAGATATTACAATGTTTTCTAAATTAGATGCTATCTTACAAAGAAAACTAATTGGTTTAGAAGATGAATATAAGATTAGTACCAAAGATCTATTAGAATTTATTCATGATTTTTATACTAAAATTGATCCAGAATTAGCAAATATTTTTCTAAGTATCTTTAAAGAAAGAAGAGATAATTTAAAGTTTACTGAAGATCGTGGTATTACCTTTACGGTTGATAAATTATCTTATTCCTATATAGCTATTTCTAGAAATAGTGTTGTTGCTGATTATGTTAATGCTATTCATGAATATGCTCATGCCATTGCTGATCGTCTATATTATCGAAGTAATTATAATGAGGGTTATCCTTTTATTGAATTAATGCCATTATTTATGGAATTCATTGCTTGTGATAAGATGATGGCAGATTTTGAAAATGTTAATCGTGATGTTACAGGTTATAAAGCATCAGAACTAGATAACTTTATTCAATATGCTCGTAGTATCGATGCCATGCATAAATATTTAAGAAGAATTAATTATAATGAACAATTATTACCTCGTCATAAAAGAGAAATCATTAGAGATATGATGATTAAATTACGTACAGGTAAAGAAGAAGTATTAACCGTATTAGATGTATCAGCTTTAGAAAGAATATCTTATTTAATACCTTATATGACTGCTATTGAACTATATTATCTTTATAAATTAGATCCCGAGAAATCGTTATATACTTTAAAAGGTCTTATTACGATGGATGAAAGAGAAGATTATTATGGAGAATTAGTAAGTAGAGATATTTTCTTAAATGCTCATGCTAAGAAATTAACTTTGGATATCAATCGAGATTTAAAAACCTTCAGAGATTAATCTGAAGGTTTTAATATTTTTAAATAATTATCTAAGATTGAAAATAACGATTCAGCATCTTTGGCTTGGCAGATTTCATTTTTAACTTTAGCACTACCCTCAAGACCTTTAATATACCAAAGGGCATGGGTACGAATCTCTAAAAGCGCTAACTTTTCATTGGTATCATTTACTAACATCGCAAAATGTCTTTTTAACATCGCAATTTTTTCTTCAGGACTTACGGGTTTAGGAATAATACCCTTTTCTAAGTAATCAACACATTCCTTGATGAGCCATGGATTACCTAAAACACCACGACCAATCATGACCGCATCACATCCGGTTTGTTCAAGCATTTCCTTAGCTTTATAACAACTATTAACATCACCATTACCGATTACCGGAATCGATACGGCTTCTTTAACACTTTTGATAATATTCCAATCAGCTTTACCGGAATATCCTTGAGCTCTTGTTCTTCCATGAATCGTAATCGCACTTGCTCCGGCTTTTTCGATCATCTTAGCAACTAAAGGGGCATTGATCGATGAACTATCCCAACCACTACGAATCTTAACGGTTACAGGAACACTCACACTTTTAACCACTGCAGATACGATATCATAGATCTTTTCCGGATCCTTTAAAAGCGCACTTCCGGCTTGAGAACGAAGAGCAATCTTCGGAACAGGACATCCCATATTGATATCGATAATATCCGGATGCATTAGTTCCTCAACTCTTTTAGCAGCTTTAACAAAGGAATCAACATCACTACCAAATATTTGTTGGGCGATAGGTCTTTCACTTTCATCCATCTTTAAAAGATCAAGTGTCTTCTTGTTTTCATAAACGATTGCTTTATCACTAACCATTTCGGCATAGATTAAGCCCGCTCCCATTTCCTTAATGATCTTGCGATAACTCGTATTCGAGATTCCTGCCATGGGCGCTAAAACAACTTGATTTTTAATTTCGATATTACCGATCTTCCAACGCATATTATTCCCTCTAACTACTTGCGAAACTCTACTTCGTCTCCTGTTTGAAGATTATACTCATCAGCTTCATCAGTGTCAACATGCAACTCTAAAGCACCAGGATCACTGATCTTAATCTTTGATGTAAATAATAATTTATCATCACGATATACATTAACATCATCCATATCTTGGAAGTTAAGTTCTTCGGCCATTTCAGGTGTCATATGAATGTGTCTTTCGGCAAGAATCGCAGCATCATGCACTAAAAAGGTTCCTAGAGGTCCACGAATCTT